>CAJYBL010000019.1 GCA_913064995.1 uncultured Alphaproteobacteria bacterium | reverse complement strand
GGAAAACGCGCGTTGTTAAATCTTGGGCATACCTTTGCCCATGCTTTTGAAGCTGAAGCTGGATATAATGGAAGCCTGCTTCATGGCGAGGCGGTTGCCGCTGGCATGGGGCTGGCTTTTGATCTGTCCGTTGATTTGGGGTTTTGTTCGCCCGATGATGCGGCAAGATGCAAAGCGCATCTTCGCGCGGTTGGTCTTCCTGCCGGGCAAGCCGATCTTGCCGCTGGTAACGCCGCGCCAAGCAAGCTTATTGCCCATATGAAACATGATAAGAAAATGCGTGACGGCCGAATGTATTTCATTCTTGTCAACACCATTGGTGATGCCTTTGTAAGCGGCGATGTGCCGCCAGACGCTGTCAAAACTCTACTTAAACGAGGTGAAAATGCTGTCTAGCCTGTGGCTTTTAGCATTAATCATTGTGCTGCTGATTATCGCATCGGCCTTTTTTTCGAGTGCCGAAACCGCATTGACCGCAGCGTCGGATGCGCGGATGCGCCAATTGGCAAGCAAAGGCAATGAACGCGCCCGCACCGTCGAGGCATTGCGTGCCGATCGTGAAGGGCTGATCGGGTCGATCCTGATTGGCAATAATGCGGTCAATGTTCTTGGCTCGGCCTTGGCAACAAGCATTGCCATTTCTCTGTTTGGCGAAGGTGGTCTTGTTTGGGCAACAATTGCCATGACCGTGCTTTTAGTCATATTTGCCGAAGTCATGCCGAAAACCTACGCTTTCACCTATGCTGATCAATATGCGTTGCGCATTGCCCCAACCCTTTTATGGGTGGTGCGTTTGCTTAGCCCGCTTTCACTTGGCATCCGGTTTTTGGCAAGCCAGATGATCCGGCCAAACCCAAATGGCGATCAAGACCGCGAAGAAGAATTGCGTGGCCTGATTGAATTGCAGGGCGATAATGGCAATGCCGATGATCGTGAACGCAAAGCCATGCTGTCATCAATTCTGGATTTGAATGAATTATCAGTCGAACAGATCATGACGCATCGCGGCACGGTAAGCATGGTCAATGCCGATGATAATATCGAGGATATCTTGCGCTTTATCCTTGGATCACCGCACACGCGCCATCCGGTTTTTTCGGGCAAGCCTGACAATATTATTGGCGTTCTCCATGTCAAAGATTTGCTTCGGGCGCTTGGCGAGGCCGAATCTCTGGGCAAAAAACCGCTTTTGCCGCAATTGGTGCAGAATATCGCTAGTGACGCCTATTTCATTCCCGAAACCAGCTTGCTGTTTGACCAGTTGCAGGCGTTTCGGACACGGCGCGAACATTTTGCTGTTGTTGTTGATGAATATGGTGATTTCAGGGGCATTGTGACCTTGGAAGATATTTTGGAAGAAATTGTCGGTGATATTGATGACGAACATGATATCGGCTTGGCGGGTCTTAGCGCACAGGCGGATGGATCATGGCTTGTCGATGGCAATGTCACGATCCGCGATCTGAATCGCGCGCTTGGCTGGCATCTTCCCGATGAGGATGCATCAACGCTGGCGGGGCTTGTGCTTTTTGAAAGCCGCACAATTCCAAGCCCTGGTCAAGAATTTCGCTTCCATGACATTCGGTTTCGCATTGTCAAACGCGAAGGTAACCGCCTGACCAGCTTGCGCCTTTGGGCAAGCTGAAAAACAGAAAGACCAAGATATGAGCAGCGCTAGCCCCGAGACCAACCCCGCGATCCATACGCCTTATGGCAAAGATCATCCAACCGCGATAAGCACTCCAAAAATCGAGCGCGAATTGGTTCATCAACGCCGGATCACACTTAATGGCTATGTCCGTAATGATGGATTATTCGATATCGAGGCCGAGCTGACCGACCATAAGACATATCCTTTCCCAAGCGATTTTCGGGGCGAGGTTACGCCTGATCTGCCAGTGCATCACATGATTTTGCGAATCACCATTACCAAAGAACGTGTGATCACTGCCGCCGAAGCCATTACCGTTGCCGGCCCTTATGCGATTTGTCCAAAAGCCAATGAGGTGTTTGATGAACTTGTCGGGCTGAAAATTGCCCCTGGCTGGCGGCGTCATGTGCAAGCAGCGATTGGTGGACGACATGGCTGTACACATATCACCGAGTTGCTTGGGCCGGTTGCCACCATTGCCTATCAGACGATATATGGTCAAGATGCACGCGAGCGCCGGATCAAATCAAATTTCACCGATGCTGACAAGCAAAGCGAACGAAGCCATTTGGCCAATAGTTGTGTTGGCTATGCTGATGATCAGGATTAGGGTTTGTGCGAAAGGACCATTATCAGTCGCTTAGATGCAGCTCCAGCGCGTGAATGCTATTGGCAAGATCTTCTGCCAAAATATCATTCACCATGCGATGACGCTGCAGGCGGGATTTGCCAGCAAATGCATCAGCCTTGATCGTCACCTCAAAATGCGTGCCACCACCTTCGCGCCATCCAGCATGGCCTGCATGTTTATGGCTGACATCCTGAACGTCAATTTGCCGCGGATTTAATCCGGCGTTTAATTTTTGCGCTATAGTATCTGCCGTTGCCATATGTTATCTCCATGGAGGGGGCTATGTTTGCCTGCGAGGGCATTGATTTAGAGTGGATCATAGGATGAGACGCGCCACCGTACCAGAGTTTAAGATCGACCAGAGCCAGAATGATACTCAGCCGCGGCGTTGTGCGGCCATAGGGTGCCGTGATGAGGGCCTGTATCCGGCCCCAAAATCACGCGATGAGTTGCGCGATTATATCTGGTTCTGCCTAGACCATATCCGCGCCTATAACAAGTCATGGAATTATTATGATGGACTGCAAGGCGCCGCGCTTGAAGCCGAGATCCGCCGCGCCACAACATGGGAGCGGCCAAGCTGGAAATTTGCCACCGGACAGCCAAGCGAAAATATTTTTGAAGATCCACTTGGGCTGTTTGATTTCGAAAATCGTGATGAGGCAAAATCAGGCCGCAAACTCACCCCAGAAGAACGTGCCGCATGGAAAACCTTAAACTTGGCACCGGTTGATGATTTTGATATTGTCAAAAAACAATACAAGCTTCTGGTCAAGGAGAACCACCCCGATAAAAATGGGGGTGACGCCCAAGCCGAAGAACGGTTAAAAGATATTAACCTTGCCTATTCAATGATTCGAAAAACCATAGCCAATGGTGACAAGTCTGCCACCAGCCAAACCTAACATTTGCTTAATGTGGAGTTCTAACTGTTATGTCTGATAACGCGAAATTTGCGCCGACCCCTGCCCATTCTATGTCAGCGCCCGACATCACGGTCAATGCCAGAGACGTCTTTGGTGTTGATGCCGACATGACCGTCCCTGCCTTTAGCGAGGGATCTGATTATGTACCTGTGCTTGACCCGAACTATCAGTTCGACACTGACACCACAATCGCCATTCTGGCAGGTTTTGGTCATAACCGGCGGGTGATGATTCAAGGCTATCATGGCACAGGAAAATCAACCCATATTGAACAGGTTGCCGCGCGGTTAAATTGGCCTTGTATTCGGGTCAATCTGGATAGCCATATCAGCCGCATTGACCTGATTGGTAAAGACGCCATCGTGCTTCGTGACGGCAAACAAATTACCGAATTCCGCGAGGGGATTCTGCCATGGGCGCTCCAAAATTCGGTCGCGCTGGTATTTGATGAATATGACGCTGGCCGTGCTGATGTGATGTTTGTGATTCAGCGCGTTCTCGAAGTCGATGGCAAGCTGACCCTTCTTGATAGCAACAAGGTGATTCACCCGAATCCGTATTTCCGTCTTTTTGCAACCGCCAACACGGTTGGGCTTGGCGATACAACCGGCCTTTATCATGGCACCCAGCAAATCAATCAGGGGCAAATGGACCGCTGGTCAATTGTGTCAACATTGAATTATCTGCCGCATGCTGATGAGGTGAATATCGTAACGGCAAAGCTGCCACAATATGCCGATAAAAAAGGCACTGAAAAGGTTGCCGCAATGGTTCGCATGGCCGATTTGACGCGCAAAGGATTTATGTCAGGTGATCTATCAACCGTCATGTCACCGCGTACGGTCATCACATGGGCTGAAAATACCAGTATTTTTGGCGACATGACTTTGGCATTCCGGTTAAGCTTTTTGAATAAATGTGATGAGATTGAGCGCCCAACCGTGGCTGAATATTATCAGCGTTGTTTTGGTATTGATCTTCCCGAAGCACCGATCCGGCAGGCTACTGCCAGCTAGGCGCCAAGCGCCCAGGGCAGCATGCCAGCCTAAATCATAAGCCACCGGAACAATCGCAGGAAACCAGCATGTCTTCATTTGGCAAGGATGAACAATTTCTAAAATCCAACGCCGCAGCGATGCGGGCGCTTGCTGGTGGTAAAGAGCATCAAGTAACCTATGCTGGCACCGATACGCATGTTGGCAAGGATGATGTGCGGCTGCCTGCGCTTCCGCCAACGGCAACCGCAGCGCAAAAAGCCAGCCTTCGCGGTGCCGCCGATGGTGCCGCGCTATGGCTTGCCCATCATAACCCGATGACCCATAAGAAACATTGTCCTGCCCCTGATGGTGCCAAGGCGATTTTTGAATCGGCGGAACGCGCCCGTGTTGAGGCCATTGGTGCGCGTCACATGAAAGGTGTTGGCGATAACCTGAATGCCGCCTTGAATCAGCGTTATGAAAACCGCCAGATTGACGCCCCAGGAAGTGCCGATGATGCCGGTATTTCGGAGGTTGTACGGCTATTGCTTCGCGAAGAATTAACCGGATCGCCGCCACCTAAAAATCTGTCAATGGTCATGGATTTATGGCGGCCATGGGTGAAAAGCCGGGCTGGCGATCTGATTAACGAACTTGGCGAATCGCTTGACGATCAATCGGCCTTTGCCGAATTATCACGCCGGCTGATTGGCGCGCTTGAATCCGATCTTGGTGAGTCATCATCCGACGAAAATCAAAATTCAGACAATGAAGATGACCAGGATGAGGGCGGCGACAGCCAGTCCGAACAGGATGGCGAACAATCTGCCGTTGGTGAAGATCAAAGCGAAGGCGATGACAGCCAATCAATGGATGATGCTGGTGACGCTGGTGCGTCTGAAGATGGCGAAATGGTAGACTCCGAAGGCACAGATGACGGCAGCAGCGATGGCGAGTCACCCAATTCAGATATGAGTGGGGATAATAGTAAAAGCGGCGCTTCAACCGAAGGCTATCGTATTTTCGATACCAAATTTGACGAAGTGATTGCCGCTGCCGATCTTTGCGACCCGCAAGAGCTTGACCGGCTTCGGGTGATGCTTGACCGGCATATGGAAAATGTCACCTCAATCGTTGGCAAGCTTGCCAATCGCCTGCAACGTAAATTGATGGCGCATCAAAACCGGTCTTGGGATTTTGATCTTGAAGAGGGCGTGCTTGACGCGGCCAAACTGCACCGCGTCGTCACCCAGCCATTAAGCCCACTTTCCTATAAGCAGGAACAAGATACAAAATTCCGCGATACGGTTGTGACGCTTTTGCTGGATAATTCGGGCTCGATGCGTGGACGACCTATTACTATTGCCGCGGTGACTGCCGATATTCTGGCGCGCACGCTTGAACGTTGCGGCGTCAAAGTCGAAATTCTTGGCTTTACCACCCGTGCATGGAAAGGTGGGCAATCGCGCGAGTTATGGCAACAGGCCGGAAAACCAGCCATGCCGGGGCGCCTGAATGATCTTCGCCATATCATCTATAAGCCAGCCGATGTGCCATGGCGCCGCGCGCGTAAATCGCTTGGGCTAATGCTACGCGAAGGGATTTTAAAAGAAAACATTGATGGCGAAGCGCTGTTATGGGCGCATGACCGGCTTTTGGCACGGCATGAAGATCGCCGAATCATGCTTGTCATTTCTGATGGTGCACCAGTTGATGACTCAACCCTATCGGTGAACAGCGGCAGCTATCTTGAAAAGCATCTTCGTGAGGTTATTGGCTATATCGAAGGGCGGTCACCGGTTGAATTGCTTGCCATTGGTATTGGCCATGATGTGACACGCTATTACCGACGCGCCGTTACCATCACAGATGTTGACCAACTTGGCGGCGCTGTTGTCGGGCAATTGACAGACCTGTTTGACGAGGATGCAAACAAGGGTTTGCGCCGTGCTAGTTAATATCCGGCTAGCTCGTCAACGGCATAATTCCAGATCAAAGACATAAAAAAACCCGCATATTTTGCGGGGTTTTTTTGAGCGTTGGATACACGATTATGCGGTTGTCTGCGCAGCCGCGATTTCGCGCTTTAACGCGCGGGCTTCAATCGCTAGTTCAGCGTTGCGAGCCTGCAGCAAATAAGCGTCAAGACCACCATGTTTTTCAACAGTGCGCATGGCGCTTGTTGAAACGCGAAGGCTAATCGCGCGACCGAGAATTTCGCTATGCATGCGGGTTGATTGCAGATTTGGAAGAAAGCGGCGGCGAGTGCGGTTGTTCGCATGGCTGACATTATTGCCAGACATCACAGTCTTACCAGAAATTTGACAGCGTTTTGCCATAACTAAGGCTCCATAATCAGCACACACAAATGCTCTGTGTTAGAAATTGAAGGCTGGGTATAGGCCAGTCTGCGGCCAAGGTCAAGCCGGAAAACCGGCTTTGCCACTGCAAGAATCAAAACAAGCGAAGGACTCAGAGCCAATGCAATCTTTCCGAAGCCAATCGATGTTAAGCCAGACCCATTTCAAGCCGCGTGATTGTTCTGACCATGCTTTTGGTTAATCCAAATAGACTAGAAAGCGATGCTTGTGATCTTAGGCTGGCGGCTTGTATTTGCGTGCTTTGCGTTTTCATTTGCAGAAATACTATGTAGTGCCCAATGGCGCATTTGAATTGCCGTCAATCTCGCTTTTACCTACTGTTCTGAAATCTTTTTGTAAAGGTCTTTAGCATATTTAATGGCTTGGGCAGGGTCAGGGATTTGCCCCTTGATCTGATGCGGCGCGGTTATGCCGTCAGCATCCATCATCGCTGTTAGTTGGTACAAGATACAGGCTGGCAGATGCGGGCCTTCAAGCGCTAAGCCGCTGTAAAGCTGCACCAGATCAGCGCCAACCAGAATTTTGGTATAGGCTTGCCAGCCATTCGCAACACCGCCAGCCCCAATCAACCCAAGCCGACGATCACTCAAACGCGCCACATCGGCAAGAATTGCCGTGGCCGCTTCGAAAAGTGGCGCACCCGATAGCCCGCCCGATTCACCAGCATGAACCCCGTCAAGATCATCAGGGCGTGCCAGCGTGGTATTGGTTGCGATAATGCCGCTAACCCCCGCCTCAACACAAGATTCAACAATCGCCACCAGATCGTCATGATGCAGATCAGGGGCAATTTTCAAAAAGATTGGCTTTGCTGATACATCACCATCACCGGCCGCCTCATCAAGTCCAGCACGGCCTGCCGCCAGCAAATCGGCAAGATGCGCCTTGGTTTGCAGATTGCGTAAACCAGGGGTGTTTGGTGACGAGATATTGAGCGTGATATAATCGGCATAACGCGCTAAATGCCCCACCGCGCGGCGATAATCATCAATTGGGGCTTGGCTGGTTTTATTTGCACCAACATTAACCCCCAAAATACCGGTTCGGGCCGCCGCCATCTTTCGCAGATTTCGTGCAGCCACATCCATGCCAAGGCTGTTAAAGCCGTAACGATTGATCACCGCATGGTGTTTTGGCAGGCGAAAAACGCGCGGTTTTGGATTGCCAGGCTGCGGCAGCGGCGTGATGGTGCCAACTTCAACATGACCAAAGCCAAGCTGCATCGCGCCATTAAAACAGACTGCATTCTTGTCAAAACCAGCCGCCAGCCCAAGCGGATTGGCAAATTCCAAACCCGCAAGTGTCACGTCTAAATTGGCCTTTGTTGACAGCGCTGCTGGACGCGGCCCCAGATTATGATGAAGTGTCGCCACCGCGACACTGTGCGCAGCCTCAGCTGACAGGCAACGCGCCAAATTTGCCAGCACTCCCCACATTAACCATGATCCGCCGATTGGACAAGCTTGCCAGCAAGCGCATCATCAATCAATTGAATGCTTTTTTTGCAGCCATAAAGCGCAAAGAATGATCCCATGCGTGGCCCCTCGGACTGGCCAAGAAGCACTTCATAAAGACATTTGAACCAATCGCGCAGATTTTCATATTCAGCCGCTTTGCCAGTGGCATAAACAACCGATTGGATATCCTCGGCACCACTAACTTCACCAAGCGCCACAAGCTGTGATCTCAAAGATTCGAGATGACCAGCCTCAGCGGCATCGGCAAGCCGGTAGGTTTTATAAGGGCGAACCATATCCCGATAATAATTGACTGCATAGCTAATCATCCGGTCAAGCTCGGCATGGGTTTTTAGATCGATATCGCCAGCATAGTCACTGACATAGGCCCAGACGATTTGCGGATCTTCTGCATGACAAACAGCCGCTAGGTTCAGCAATAAAGTAAAGCTCACCGGCAAACCTGCCTGGTTGGGCAAGCCGCTGTGAATATGCCATAGCGGATTTTCCAGCTGTTCGGCATCATCTTGCGACGGTAATTTGCCAAGATGCTGGTAATATTCATCAACAGTTTTTGGAATCACATCAAAATGCAATCTTTTGGCGCGCTTTGGCTGGCCATACATGAATAGCGATAATGATTCCGGACTGCCATAGCGCAACCAATCTTCAACCGACAAACCATTGCCTTTCGATTTGGAAATTTTTTCGCCATTCGCATCAAGAAATAATTCATAAGAAATGCCCGCTGGCGCTGTGCCGCCAAGCGCGCGGTTAATCTTGCTCGATTGGGTTACCGAATCAATCAGATCCTTGCCACTCATTTCATAATCAACACCAAGCGCGTACCAACGCATAGCCCAATCACATTTCCATTGCAATTTACATTGTCCGCCAGTGACCGAAACCTCGCGTTCAGCCCCGCTATCAGGATCAATATAGGTAATCGTGCCAGCGCTAGTGTTGCAATGAATGACCTTGGCCTGAAGCACCTTGCCACTATCAGGGCAGATCGGGAAAAACGGGCTGTACGTTGCCTGACGTTCCGGCCCCAAAGTTGGCAGCATGATATTCATGATGGCATCATAATGTTCGAGAACCCGAAGCAATGCCAAATCAAATTTGCCGCCAAGATAGCAATCGGTTGAACTCATGAATTCATATTCAAACCCGAAAGAATCAAGAAACGCCTGCAAGCGCAAATTATTATGTTCACCAAAGGACGGCGCGGTGCCGAATGGATCTTTGACCTTGGTTAATGGCATATGAAGATAGGCCGCCAACATTTCATGATTTGGCACATTGTCCGGAATCTTGCGAAAGCCGTCCATATCATCGGAAAAACAGATCAACCGCGTTTTCCGGCCAGTCAGACTTTCAAAGGCGTGACGAACCATCGTGGTGCGAACAACCTCACCAAAAGTGCCAATATGCGGCAAGCCTGATGGGCCATAACCGGTCTCAAACACGACTTCATCCTTGGTATCACCCATTTTATCAAGGCGGCTCGCCAGCGCACGCGCCTCGGCAAATGGCCATGCCTTGGCGTTGCTTGCAATCTCATGTAGATTTGCGGTCAGATCACTCATCATCATGCTCTTTCATATTGCGGGCAGATGGCACCGCACCAAATGCGGACAAGCTAGGGCGAGCCGCGATCAAGGTCAAGTGGCAAGCAAGCCCGAAAACAGGCCGCCCCGACAATCTGAATTTTGCTTCCTGCCTGCATTTAGTTTCACAAAACAGATGCGCAAAGCTGGCATGGCCGCCTGCGGCAAGCTATAACTGCCCTAATGCACAATTCAACTTCCATATCGCTTCCCGATCTTCATGGCGTGCCGGTCTTCTACCCGCATGGCACCCAGTTGATTTTCATCAGCCAGAATGGCGAGATCACTCATCCAAATCGTACGACTATCGCCGCCGAGCTGGCCTTGGGAATTGTACTGCTCTGCCATCGCCGTTGGAGCGGCGCCCGTGCAGGTGTTGAGATTGATCATTATCTTGACGTGATGGAATTATTCGCCTTTGTCAGGCCAGCCCGTTTTGCCCTGCCAACGCCCGCTGGCCTTGCCCAACAGCTTGGCCTTGCGCGCCCACAAAATGGCGAAGACATGGCAAGCCTATTGCCACAAATTGCCTTTACGCTTCTTGACGAATTGGCAAATTTGCCCGATGCACCCCGCCAGGAAGCCGGGCAGATCGCCACGATGATGACGTCTGGCGGCTGGAATTGGGGGCCGTATATTCTGATGCATCTTGGCCTGCCACAGCCTGCCGCCGGCCCACCTGATAGCCGGCTTGCGGTAATCTGGAACCGTCTTGCCGATTACACTGATTACACCCCACAAACCGAAGCTGGCACTCAGCCAATTTTGCCCGATGAGGCGCGCCAGCGGCTTGCTGAAATGCTTGGTGGCAATGCCGAATTGCGCCTGCCGCAAGCCGATTATGCCGCCGCGGTTACCGCCAGCTTTGACCGGCCAGATGCGGGGCCAAGTCCGGCAATGGTGCTTGCCGAGGCGGGCACCGGCACCGGCAAAACCCTTGGCTATTTGGCACCGGCGACCCTTTGGGCAGAGAAAAATGGTGGCGCGGTCTGGATATCAACCTACACGCGAACACTTCAGCATCAAATCGCCGATGAATTGACGCGCCTCTATCCCGATGCGGATACCCGCGCCAGCAAGGTGGTGATCCGCAAGGGGCGCGAAAATTACCTTTGCCTTTTAAATCTTGAAGAAGCCTTGGCGCAAATGCCCGGGCGGCCACGTCATGCCACCGCGCTTGGGCTGATGGCACGATGGACCGGCGCCACCCGTGATGGTGATCTTACCGGCTCTAGCTTTCCGGCATGGCTACTTGATCTGCTTGGCCGTGGACAGACTGTTGGGCTGGCTGACCGGCGCGGCGAATGCATCCATGCGGCCTGTACGCATTATAATCGCTGCTTCGTTGAAAAATCGATCCGCGGGGCAAAACGCGCCGATATTGTTGTCACGAATCATGCGCTGGTGATGGTGCAGGCCGCCTATGGCAGTAAAGGTGATCGGCGTACCCCAACACGTTATGTGTTTGACGAAGGGCATCATGTTTTTGACGCGGCTGATAGCGCATTTTCGGCCTATCTAAGCGGGCGCGAAGCGGCAGAGCTGCGGCATTGGGTTCGCGGTGCCGAAGACGGGCGGCGGGGCCGCGCCCGCGGGTTGAAACGACGGCTTGAAGATATTGTTGCTGGCGATGATAACGCGCTTGCCGATATTGAAGCGGCGCTCGAAGCGGCACGCGCCCTTCCCGGACAGGGATGGGAAAACCGCCTATCATCATCGCAACCGCTTGGCAGTGGTGAAACTTTTTTCATGCATCTTCGCGCTGCGCTTTATCTTCGGGTTGGTGATCCGGATAGTCTTTATGATCTGCAATGCGAGCTTTATCCCGCCCCTGATGATGTGGTTGCCGCGGCGCGTGATTTTGGTAGTGCGCTGGCAACGCTTGCCGTGCCTTTGACGCGGTTGATCAATTGGCTTGTCAAACATCTTGATGATAATGCCGATCAATTGGACAGTAGCCAGCGTGCGCGGATCGAAGGTGCAATCCGCGGCTTGGAATTACGCGCAAGCGGGCCACTTGGCGCTTGGCAAACGATGCTTGCCGATGTTGATGGCGGGGCGCGCGACGGCTTTGTTGACTGGATGCAGATCGACCGGATGGATGGCCAAGATCGTGATGTTGGGCTGGCGCGGCACTGGCTTGATCCAACGATTCCCTTTGCCCATAGCGTTCTGGATACAGCGCATGGCGTCACCATCACATCGGCAACTTTGCAAGATTATGCCGCCCCGCGTCAAATAGCCAATTTGGCGAATAATGCTGAGCCTGGCACTGATGTAACGGCCACCAGCATGAATGGCAAGCTACCGCATGATGCCTGGCAATCAGCGATTGCGCTAACCGGTGCGGCGCATATGGATCATGCGGCCATGCGGGTCAGTTTTTCATCGCCTTTCGATTATGCCAATCAAACCCGTATTTTGGTGGTGAATGACCTTGATCGTGAACGCCCCGAAGCCACCGCAAGCGCAATGGCAGCTTTGATGATCGCAGCGGGCGGTGGCGGGCTTGGGCTATTTACCGCCATTCGCCGATTGCGCGCCGTTTATCCTGCCTTGGCAAGCCGGTTAGAAGCCGCCGAAATACCGCTTTATGCCCAGCATATTGACCAGATGAATTTACAAACCCTGCTTGCCATGTTTCGCGAAGATCCGGAAAGCTGCCTTCTTGGCACTGACGCGGTGCGCGATGGCATTGATGTTCCCGGCGCGGCGCTTCGGCTCATTGTTTTTGACCGGATGCCATGGCCGCGAAGCGATATTCTGTTTTCGGCCCGCGCCGAATGGCAGGGGCGCGAAGCCTGGACCGAACGCCAAACACGGCTGAAATTACGCCAAGCCTTTGGACGGCTAATCCGGCGAAGCAATGATCGCGGTGTGTTTGTGATGCTTGATAGCCGTCTGCCAACCCGCATGACAAGCGCCTTTCCGCCAGATGTCGAAATCCAGCGGATCGGACTTGCCAAAGCAATTGCCCAAACGCAGGAATTTCTGGCAAAAAGCGAGACGTGAGGCATCACTAGCCCCAAAATGAAGGGCCAATCATAATCAAACATAAGCCATGAAAAAACCGAAGGATGTTGCCACCCTCCGGTTTGATGTCTTTTTGATGAATGGTGGTTGGCCTTAGAAGCCCATACCGCCCATACCACCCATGCCGCCCATGCCGCCCATGCCGCCCATATCTGGGGCTGCTGGTGCTGCTTCTTTCGGCTCAACTTTTTCGGCAACCATAGCTTCGGTTGTGATCAAAAGGCCCGCAACAGATGCTGCGTTCTGCAATGCCGAACGTACCACCTTTGTCGGGTCGATAACGCCAGCTTTGATCATGTCGGTGAACTCATTGTTCTTGGCGTCATAACCATTATTGTCATCTTTACCTTCGAGCAATTTGCCAACGATCACGGCACCTTCGGCGCCGGCGTTCTGGGCAATGTAGCGAGCAGGTGCAAGCAATGCGCGACGAACGATTTCAACACCAACCTCTTGATCTCTGTTTGCCGGTTTTAGGCTCTCGAGGGTGCTTGTTGAACGAACAAGCGCGACACCACCGCCGGGGACAATGCCTTCTTCGACAGCCGCACGCGTCGCGTGCATCGCATCGTCAACACGATCTTTACGCTCTTTCACTTCAACTTCAGTGGCGCCGCCGACCTTGATAACAGCAACACCGCCAGCCAATTTGGCAAGACGCTCTTGGAGTTTTTCACGATCATAATCTGATGTTGACTCTTCAGCCTGTGCGCGGATCTGGTTGCAACGAGCTTCGATTTCAGTCTTTGCACCAGCGCCATCAACGATAGTTGTTTCATCCTTGGTGATCTCAACACGCTTGGCAGAACCAAGCATTTCAAGGGTCAGGCTATCAAGCGAAATGCCAACCTCTTCAGATACAACAGTGCCGTTAGTCAAGATGGCAATATCTTCGAGCATAGCTTTACGGCGATCGCCGAATCCAGGAGCCTTAACAGCAGCCACTTTCAGGCCACCACGAAGGCGGTTTACAACCAACGTTGCCAAGGCTTCGCCTTCGATATCTTCGGCGATGATCAACAATGGACGGCCTGACTGAACTACCTTTTCCAGAATTGGCAGCATATCCTGAAGATTTGACAGCTTCTTTTCGTGAAGAAGGATATATGGCTCTTCCAAAGTTGCGCGCATCTTTTCGGCATCAGTCACGAAATAAGGTGACAAATAACCACGGTCAAACTGCATGCCCTCAACAACTTCAAGTTCAGTAGCGAGGCTTTTTGCTTCTTCAACCGTGATAACGCCTTCATTGCCAACACGCTCCATAGCCTCGGCAATCATCTTGCCGATTTCTTCTTCGCCGTTTGCTGAGATGGTGCCAACCTGCGAAACTTCGTCAGATGTCGAAATTTTCTTGGAACGTGATACCAGTGACGCAACAACAGCTTCAACAGCCATGTCGATGCCGCGTTTCAGATCCATTGGGTTCATGCCAGAGGCAACAGCTTTTGCACCTTCCTGCGCAATACATTGTGCTAGAACAGTTGCTGTTGTGGTGCCGTCACCCGCAACGTCATTTGCTTTTGACGCCACTTCACGCACCATTTGGGCGCCCATGTTTTGAAACTTGTCTTTCAGTTCGATATCTTTGGCAACAGTCACACCATCTTTGGTAATGCGCGGTGCGCCAAATGATTTTTCGAGAACAAC
>CAJYBL010000018.1 GCA_913064995.1 uncultured Alphaproteobacteria bacterium | reverse complement strand
CCAGCTTTGTGGGTCTAGGTGCAGTATGGCTTGTATTCGGCCCTTTAACGGTTGTTGGCGACTTTGCAAACAGGGACGTTTCAGGCGAATCACGCATCACGCTATCCTTGGCATCTGCGGCGTCACGGCTGATTTTAGGCGTTGCAGCGATTGCTAGGGATGCGTCTGGCTGCACCACCTGTGGGGCGGTAACAGGAGCCAAATGTTTTCCCGATCGCAAATCATCTGTCTTTGACTGTTCGGTAGCCACGTCATGGCCATGAAAAAATTGCGGTGGTGACAGGCCAAAAAGACCGGGGCCGGTAAAGCCTAAAAACGCAATAGCCACAGCGATCCAGACGATCCGCCTGTTGGTCAGCCAGTTAGAAATCGACGATATCACAACCTAAGCCTTAAATCTGAACATCTATAATTGGCGCAGTTGTGACTGTCTTACAGCTCGGCCGCACGAACCTCACGCACTTCAGGGATATAATGGCGAAGCATATTTTCAATGCCCATTTTCAATGTTGCTGTCGAGCTAGGGCAGCCCTGACAGGCACCACGCATCTGCAATGTGACAATACCATCATCAAAGCCCTGAAACACAATATCACCGCCATCCATTGCCACTGCCGGACGAACGCGCGAATCCAAAAGCTGTTTGATCTGCTGGACAGTATCACTGTCACCATCTTCGGCATGAGGATCAGTAAGCTCGACGTCTTTTTCAATGACCGGCATGCCCGATGCATAATGTTCCATGATGCCAGCAAGGATCCCCGGCTTGAGCGCAAACCAATCAAGCCCCTCAGCTTTGGTCACGGCAACAAAATCAGCACCCAAAAAAACCGCTGTTACGCCATCAACTTGGAAAAGGCGCCGTGCTAATGGTGATTTATTGGCGCTATCAGAATCGGCAAAATCAGCAGTTCCCTGCGCCATCACCGGAACACCGGGGATGAATTTCAATGTTGCCGGATTCGGCGTATCTTGTGTTTGAATAAACATCTAATCATTCCTTTTCCATGCGATAAATTTGCCATCAGAAAGGCCCATTTCAGGGCAATAACAGATTAATCTTTTGTCGTTTAGGCTAAATTCACAATCTTGGCGCAGACAGATTAATCACCGCCCCAAAACCATTTTCATGCCATCGCATAATATGCGTTAGTCCCTTCGACTACATATGGTGGTTTCAGTTAAAACTACAACCCAAAGCAATTCCAATATCGCATATCTGCACCGATCTGGCTAGTGATCAGCGCATCTGGCGATCACAAGCCCATCTAGCGATCGGTGCTTGATCCTAAAAACCCAACAATATCACGCACCTCGGCAAGAATTGGACGCGCAATGGCCGCCGCACGTTCGGCGCCATTGGCAAGAATGCCGTCAATATCAGCAGGATTTTCAAGGAGCCGTTGCATTTCAGCACCGATAGGTGACAATTTCACCACAGCCAAATCGCCAAGCGCCTGTTTGAAATCACCAAATCCGCGCCCGCCAAATTCGGCAAGAACATCATCGGTGCTGCATTCGGCAAGCGCTGCATAGATGCCAACAAGGTTGCTGGCTTCAGGCCGATCGGCAAGACCAGCCATTTCAGATGGCAAAGCATCAGGATCGGTTTTTGCCTTGCGAATTTTCTGCATGATCATATCGGCATCATCGGTCATATTGATCCGTGAATTATCCGACGGATCAGATTTGCTCATTTTGGCGCGGCCATCGCGAAGACTCATGACGCGTGTTGCGTTGCCAAAAATTTGTGGTTCAGGAGGCGGAAACACATCTTTGTCATAAATTGAATTAAAAGCCTGTGCGATGTCGCGGGTTAACTCAAGGTGCTGTTTTTGATCTTCACCAACAGGAACATGCGTTGCGCGGTAGGTAAGAATATCGGCTGCCATCAAAGTTGGATAGGCATAAAGGCCAACAGATGCATTTTCGCGGTTTTTGCCTGCCTTTTCTTTGAATTGAGTCATCCGGTTCAACCAGCCAAGACGGGTCACACAATTGAAAATCCACGCCAGCTCGGCATGTTGCGGCACGCAAGATTGATTAAACAAGATTGATTGATCGGTTGAGATGCCCGCAGCGATCAGGCTTGCCGCCACTTCGCGCGTGCTTTTTCGCAAATCAGCCGGATCCTGATGAACGGTGATGGCATGCAAATCGACAACACAATAGATCGATTCAAAATCATGCTGCAAAGCAACCCAATTGCGAATGGCACCAAGATAATTGCCAAGGTGCAAATTGCCGGTTGGCTGGATGCCGGAAAAGATACGGCCCTTTCCTGCGGGTGTCTCCATTGTTGAATCGGTCATTTGGTCTATCCATCAAGCCTGATCAGATGCGGGAAGGTCGGTGCCAAACCATCACACCTGCAATTGAGATTACATGCCAGCGTTATCCCCGCTTGCGCAGCCGCGGTCAAGTCTTTCGGTTACCAAATCCGCGGACAAATCCGGCTGGAATTGCCCGAAAACACCATGCTGCTAAAAGAAACCCACCGCCGCCAACGGCAACCAAACAGGCAAGAAAGCCTGCCGCGGGCAGAAGCTGTCTTACCCCTCCGGCAAGCCAAACCATCGCCAAAAGCAACATCGCCATGACCAAGCTGGCAAGAAAAATCCTGCCAATCATGCCGAGCGAACCACGACCAAGACGGCCGCGGCGGCACAATAAAATCGCCATGGTGATTGCCGCAATCAATCCTGAGAATGACGTTGCCAACGCCAGCCCAACATGTCCAAAAATGGGCATCATCACCAATGATGCCGTTATATTGATCACCACGGTCATGATTGATATTTTCAAAACCGTGCCTGGCTGGCCTGCCGCATAAAATGCGGGTTGCAAAATTTTAACCATGACAAATCCAGGAAGACCAAGCGCATAGGCCGATAATGCCATTGCCGCCATCACCGCATCATCAATCAAAAAAGCGCCATAGACGAACAACCCCTCAATGATTGGACCCGCGAGAAGGATCAGTGCAGTGACCGCTGGCACGACAAAGAATCCACCAAAGATAATTGCCTCATCAAGCGTTTTGGCAATTTCATCTTTTTGACCAGCCGCCTCGGCAGCTGACAATCTGGGCAGCAATGCCGTACCAAGCGCAATGCCAACAATTCCAAGCGGCAATTGCGCCACACGATCAGCATAATAGAGCCATGAAATCGCACCAACCGGCAGCATTGATGCCAAAATTAAATCGACCAGAAGATTAAGCTGCATACCGCCAGCGCCAAGTGCCGCTGGCAGGAATTTGCGCCACATATGCTTGCCCGCATTAGATAGGCGCGGCCATTGCAGTTTTGGTAATGCCGACAGGCGGCGCAGAACAAAAAACAAAAATAGCAATTGGCAAAACCCAGCAATCAAAAGGCCAATTGCAATTGGCAGGGCTTTGAAAATACCCGAATCAGCCGCCACAATCGGGATCGAAATCGCCCCGACAATAAAACAGAGATTCGCCAAAATCGGCGCGGCGGCAGCAGCCATAAACCGGTCATGCGCATTGGCGATTGCACCCCAAAGCGCAACCACAGAAATCATTGGCAGATAGGGCATGGTCACCCGCGCCAGATCAACCGCTGCGGCCAGACGATCAGGCGTCGCAGCAAAACCCGGAGCAAGAAGCCCAATGACTTCGGGCATAAAGATTTCGGCAATCACAACAATAGCAAAAAGCGCAATGATCAGAAAAATCTGCGCCTCAGATGCCAGCCGAAGCGCCACATCACGCCCGTCTGTTTCGCGTATTTTGGCAAAGCTGGGAAGAAAGGCATTGGTCATCGCGCCTTCGGCGCTAAGGCGGCGAAACATGTTCGGCAATTTCAACGCCACCAGAAATGCATCGGCGGCTGGCCCTGCGCCCAGAAAACTGGCAAAGGCGATATCCCGCATAAATCCAACAATACGGCTGATCGCTGTTAGGCTGCCAATCTGTTGAAAGGCGCGGCCAAGCGAGGTGGGCTTTGCGGGCTTTGACGCATTTGGTTGATCGGTCATACCGCTTCCTCATCAGCATCATCAAAAACCGCCAATAGCTGGCTACGGATGGTTTGCTGACGCGTTTCGCTTTGAATTTGCAGACCAAAGATATCTTTCACATAAAACACATCGACAACACGCTCGCCATAGGTCGAAACAGTGGCCGTCTGGATTTGCAATCCAAGACTGGCAAGGCAAAGTGTGATTTTATGAAGCAAGCCCGGAAAATCACGGCCATTAACTTCAATCACGCTATGGGTGTTGCTGATCTTATTCGACAATAGAACGCGCGACGGAACCGGCATTTGCCGCACCCGAAGTGGGGTTTGTTGCCAGCGCGCCAACAGCGCTTTTTCAAGTTTCAATGACCCTGTTAGCGACCGTTCAAGCGATGTGCGAATCCGCGCCAATTCATCCTTATCTTCAATCGCCTGATTCTTCATATCCTGCAAAAAGAAAACATCAAGAACCGTTCCATCATGACAGGTCGTAATGCGTGCGCCAACAATATTCGCACCGGCTGCTGCCACCGCACCGGCAATCCGCGCAAACAACCCTGGATCATCAATGGTTAGAATGGTCAATTCGGTTATGCGCCGCGCCGGATCAGGCTTGAAATCAATCAATAAAAGCGCATCCTGATTGGCAAATTGATCACAAAGCCGCGCATGACGAACCTGACTTTCGCAATCAAATCCTGTCCAATAGGTCAGCGGCATATTCGCCGCATGCGCGGCAAACCGCGCCGCGTCCCAATCGGTTAGTTTCGCCGCCGCCTCCTGACGCGCCTCTTCGGCATTGCCAAGCGCAATTACCGCCGGATCGGCACCGCGCAAAACGGCATCGCAGCTACAATAAAGGTCGCGCATCAACGTGGCCTTCCAGCCATTCCAGATATTCGGCCCAACTGCCCGAATATCAGCAACGGTCAGAACCAAAAGCAGTTTCAACCTCTCGGGTGATTGCACAATACTGGCAAAATCCTCGATCGTTTGCGGGTCATTCAGATCATAGCGAAACGCGATTTTGCTCATCAGCAAATGATGCAGGATCAGCCAGCTAACCGTTTCGGTTTCTTCATGGCTTAGACCCAGACGCGGGCAAACCACCAATGCCACCTCGGCGCCAAGAACCGAATGATTGCCGCCACGCCCTTTGGCAACATCATGAAGAAGCATGGCAACATAAAGCGCGCGCCGCGATCCGATTTCTGGCATCACCTCGGTCGCAACTGGCGCGGCTTCGCGTAGCGCGCCAGTTTCAATTCCATGAAGAATACCAATGGCCTTCAAGGTATGTTCGTCAACCGTATAGCTATGATACATATCGAATTGCATCATCGCGACTATCCGGCCGAAATCCGGCAAAAAGCGGCCAAAGACGCCGCTTTCATTCATCAAACGAAGCACCCGTTCAGGATTTTTGCGTGAAGTCAGAATATCCAGAAACAATTGGTTCGCTTGCGCATCATCACGCGTTTTTGAATCAAGTGCCGTTAACGCCCGGGTGACGCGTTGGAGTGTGCTTGGATGAACATCAGCATCATGTTTTTGCGCAATGGCAAATAGTTCGATCAGCCGAATTGGCGCGTCACGGAACAAGACATCATCGACAAGCCGGACGCGCCCGCTTTCAATATGAAACGGATCAAGTTCATGGGTGCGTAGAAAATCAGGTCGCCAATTGATTAGGCTTTTGCGGAAATCCGTTTCCATCGCTGCACAGAAAATACGCGTTAGATTGCCAACATTCCGCGCTGCCAGATAATAGCGTTTCATAAACCGTTCAACACCACGAAGCCCGCCCCGATCGGCAAAGCCAAGACGCGGTGCAATGATCATCTGCGCTTCGAAATCCAGCCGTTCTTCGGGCCGGTCAGCATGAAGATGAAGATGACAGCGAACCGTCCATAAAAACCGCTGCGCTAAGGCAAATTTCCGCGCCTCTCCATCTCGAAGAACACCTTTTTTGACAATGTCGATAATGCTGTTGGCACGATAGGCATATTTGGTAATCCAGAACAGGCTGTGAAGATCACGAAGCCCGCCCTTGCCATCTTTGACGTTCGGTTCAACAACATAGCGCGTATCCCCAAATCGTTTATGGCGAAGGTCACGCTCGCCAAGCTTTTCTTCAACATAGGCAAGCGGTTTCTGTTTGGCAATTTTGCGCTGAACCGCCCGATTCAATTTCACCCACATCGAATCATCACCAGCCACATGACGCATTTCAAGAAGGCTTGTCAGCACTGTCTGATCGTCATTTGCCGCATCAATTGATTCGGCAATGCTGCGGGTTGAATGACCGATTTTCAAACCAAGATCCCATAAAATATACAGCATGAATTCGATAAATTTCGTATGGCTTTCTGTTACCTTTTTTGGCATCAGAAACATGATATCAATATCGGAAAATGGTGCCATTTCACCACGCCCGTAACCGCCAACGGCAATCAGCGCCAGCTCGTCACCTCCAGCGCATTGTTTTTGCGTTTGCGCGTAAAGGCTTTGCAGCAAAATATCAATGACCCAAGCATGCATGCCAACATAAACAGCGCCATCATTGCTGTGGTAAAACGACTCGCGAAGGCTGGCTTTTGCCTGATCAAGATGGGTTCGCAAACAGCTTAACAGCTCGGTACGGTTTACTGGTGTTTTGCCCGTGGCGTATGAATCAAGTTCGGCCTCGATCGCCAACCGGTCAAGCGGTGGTTCATTGACAGCCATCGCACCTTGCAACGGCAATAGCCAACGATGCCATGCAATGCCATCTGGCATGTCGGCTGGGCTGGCAATTGGATTGGATTTGGCCAATTGCGATTTTGACGATGCTAGATCTAAAATCTTGGTCATTTTTTATCACCTGATCGCAGCGGTGGCGAAGCTGGATCACGGCGCAATGACTTGAGACGGTAAAGCATATCCAACGCCTCACGCGGGGTAAGGCTATCAGGTTGCATTTCATCAAGCGCCACGCCAATTTCATCCGGCGTCACTGGCTTTTCCAGCGCTTTGCTTTGATAATCAAATAGCGGCAGATTATCGGCCATCATACCAGCATCAACCGCGCCATGCTGGCCGGTTTCAAGTTCGTCTAGAATGGTTTCAGCACGGCTAAGAACCGCGGCTGGCAACCCGGCAAGCCGTGCCACATGAACGCCATAAGATCGATCAGCCGAACCGGCAACGACCTGATGCAAAAACACAATTGATCCCTGCCATTCGCGAACCTGCATTGCATGGCAACGAAGCTGATCAAGGTTTTTTTGAAGATGCGTCAATTCATGATAATGCGTTGCAAACAGCGTTCGGCAAGTGCTGGCGTCATGCAGATATTCAAGCGTTGACCAAGCAATCGCCAAACCGTCATAAGTGGCCGTGCCACGACCAATTTCATCAAGAATAACCAATGACCGATTGGTGGCCCGATTCAAAATTGCCGCGGTTTCAACCATCTCAACCATGAAGGTCGAACGGCCACGCGCCAGATCATCGGCCGCGCCAACACGGCTGAACAAACGATCAACAAGCCCAATAACCGCCTTTTCGGCAGGAACATAAAGTCCTGCCTGAGCCATAATCGCAATATGCGCATTCTGTCGCAAAAAGGTGGATTTTCCAGCCATGTTGGGGCCGGTCAAAAGCCATAACCGCCCATCATCGAGATTGCAATCATTGGCAATAAAGGGAGTTTGCGAATCAAGCATTGGCTCGATCACGGGATGGCGACCCTTGGTAATGTTAAATACCGGTTCGGCAACCAATTGCGGGCGGCAATAGTGATTCGCTGTCGCCAGCTGCGCTGCGGCTGTCGCAACATCAATTTCAGCAAGCGCGCGTGCCGCATTGCCAAGGCCATGTGCCGCCTGCAAAACCAATGACCGCAACCGGTCAAATATTTCCAATTCGAGCGCCAGCGCACGATCAGCCGCGCTGGCCATATCGCGTTCCATTTGCGCCAGCTCGGTTGTGGTAAACCGTACCGCCTGCGCGGTGGTTTGCCGATGAATAAAGATTTCATTATCCATCAATTTACCAGCATGATTGCTTCGCACGTCAATATGATAGCCAAGAACATTATTATGTTTGATCTTTAGCGAGGCGATTCCAGTTTCATCAGCATAGCGGCTTTGCAAAGCGACAATTAACCGGCGGCTTTCATCACGAAGACCGCGCAAATCATCAAGCGCAAGATCATAGCCTTGACGAATAAAGCCGCCATCACGCGCCAAAAGCGGTAATTCATCTGCCAGCGCAGGTGTCAATTCATCGCTTAGCCCGCGCGGACACAACATCATATCAAGGCAATCCGGCAAGCCATCAGGCAAGGCAAGTCCACCAATGCCCTTTGCCGCAACCGTCTTTATCTGCGCGGCGATTTCACCAGCACTATCGAGACCATTGCTAATATTTGCCAAATCGCGCGGGCCACCATGACCAAGCGATAAGCGCGACAAAGCCCGTTCAATATCGGGCTGAGTCCGAAGCTGAGATCGCACCTTATCGCCACAAGCCGTGTTGGCCAGAAACCAGCTCACCAGATCAAGCCGTGACTCGATCGCCGCAACATCAAATAGGGGCGCTGCAAGCCGTTCGCCAAGAAGCCGCCCGCCAGCCGCGGTCAAGGTGCGATCGACCGCATGAAGCAAGCTACCGCGCCGTTCACCAGTCAAAGTGCGCGATAATTCCAAAGACCGCCTTGTTGCCGGATCAATTTCCATAAAGCCAGCATCACTGACCGCAGTCAGTGGCAAAAGCCGCGGCATATTGCCGACCTGTGTTGCCTCAAGATAGCCAAGAAGCGCCCCACCAGCCGACAGCATAGCGCGGCTGAAATGCCCCATGCCATCCAGACTCGCAACCTGATAGAATCGTTCAAGTGCCTGTTTGGCGCGCGTCGAATCAAATAAAGATGCCGCCTGTTCGGTTGCACAGATTTGGCTGGCCTGTAACCAGTCGGAAAAATCAAATCCCGGCGGATAGATCAATTCGGCCGGATCAAGACGCGCGAGCAAGGTTTCAACACCACCATCGGCCATTTCTTGAACCAGAAAATCGCCTGTCGACATATCAGCCCATGCCAAAGCCAGCTGGGTTTCTGCCCGGCCAAGCGCAACAAGATAATTATGCGCCCGCGCTGGCAGCAATTCATCTTCGGTCAGGGTGCCAGGGGTCAGCACCCGCACCACATCACGTTTCAGCGGGCCTTTGCCGCCACGCTGTTTTTGTTCTTGCGGATCTTCAGTTTGCTCGCAAATCGCCACCCGATGACCAGCGCGGATCAATTTTGCCAGATAGCCATCAACCGAATGAACCGGAACGCCGCACATTGGCACATCAAGCCCATCTTTGCTGCCGCGTTTTGTTAGCGTTATGCCAAGCAGTTTGGCGGCCATTTCGGCATCGTCAAAAAACATCTCATAGAAGTCGCCCATCCGATAAAAAAGCAAAGAATCAGGGTGCGATTCCTTGACGCGCAAATATTGCGCCATCATTGGGGTCGGCGCTTTTACTTTTGGCGCATTTGCTGTAGAAGCTTGAGATGTCATAGCGTTTTGACATTGCCCCAACTTGATCTTTAGAACAAGATCGAACCGGGTCTGATCCGACGTTATAGATAATTATTCTTGTTTTGGTTTGTATCAGACTGAAATTTTAACCCACATGGCCGTTTTTGAGCGCCGTGACAAAGTATTTGAGACATGACAGATAAAGATAAACTCCTTGATGCCGAAGCCCTTGCCTTTCACGCCAATGGCCGCCCCGGAAAATTCCAAATTGCCGCGACCAAGCCGCTGACAAGCCAGCATGATTTATCGCTTGCCTATTCGCCAGGTGTGGCCGCGCCATGTCTTGAAATCGCTGCTGATATCAATACGGCGTATGATTACACCAATAAGGGCAATCAGATTGCCGTTATCTCGAACGGCACTGCGGTTCTCGGTCTTGGCGATATCGGCGCGGCGGCGGCGAAACCCGTCATGGAAGGTAAAGCTGTTCTATTCAAGAAATTTGCCGATATTGACGGTATTGATCTGGAATTAAACACAACCGACACCGATGCTTTTGTCAGCGCGGTTGAGCTGATGACGTCAACCTTTGGCGGGATCAACCTTGAAGATATCAAAGCACCTGAATGTTTTGTGATTGAACAGCAGCTTCGTGAAAAGCTGGATATTCCCGTTTTCCATGATGATCAGCATGGCACCGCCATTATTGTTGCTGCGGGGCTGATCAATGCGTTTCACCTGACCGGTCGTGACATGAAAAGCGTCAAGATTGTTGGCAATGGTGCTGGTGCGGCCTCGATTGCCTGTGTTGAATTGCTGAAAATCATGGGGGTTCCGGCCAATAATATCATCATCTGTGACCGCGCTGGCCCAATTTACAAAGGCCGTGAAGGATCGATGAATCAATGGAAATCAGCGCATGCAACCGATACTGATGCTCGAAGCCTTGAAGATGCGCTTGTCGGAGCGGATGTTTTTCTTGGCCTGTCATCAGGCGGCGCCTTGACCAAAAGCATGGTTGAAAAAATGGCACCACGGCCGATTATCTTTGCAATGGCCAATCCGGTTCCGGAAATCTGGCCAGCCGAAGCCAAAGAGGTGCGCCCTGATGCGGTTATCGCAACTGGACGGTCGGATTTTCCAAATCAAGTGAATAACGTTCTTGGCTTTCCGTATATTTTCCGTGGTGCGCTTGATGTACGCGCCAGCAAAATCACCGAAAACATGAAAATCGCTGCGGCAAATGCATTGGCGATGCTGGCACGTGAAGATGTGCCAGATGCGGTGGCTGATGCTTATGGCGGCCAATCGCTTGCCTATGGTGAAGATTATATCATCCCGACACCTTTTGATCCCCGCCTGATTGTGGCCGTATCTTCAGCCGTTGCCGAAGCGGCAATGAATGATGGTGTTGCCCGCCGGCCAATTGATGATCTTGATGAATATCGCCGGTCATTATCGGCACGTCTCGATCCAACCGCAGGTGCCTTGCAATCTATTTTCGAACGCGTTAGCGCCAATAAAAAGCGCATCGTCTTTGCCGAGGGTGAAGAAGAGCGGGTGATCCGCGCCGCACTGGCATTCCGCAATGCCGGTTATGGCTATCCAATTCTTCTTGGGCGCGAACATCGGGTCAAGGAAACGATCCAGCGTCTTGGTCTTGATGGTGCCGAAGATTTGCCAATCACCAATGCCAAGGTATCAGAGCATTTGACCGAATATACCGATCTACTTTATGGCAAGCTTCAACGCCGCGGATCGCTTTACCGCGATTGCCAGCGCATGGTGAATCTTGACCGCAATGTCTTTGCGGCCTGTATGGTTAGCTGTGGCCATGCCGATGCGCTTGTGACCGGGGTAACCCGCGCTTTTCAACCAAGCCTGGCGCATATCCGCCGGGTCATTGATGTCGCCGAAGGCAGCAAATTCATGACCACCTCGATGATTATTTCGAGAGGCCGGACGGTTTTTGTTGGTGATATTGCCGTGACCGAACGTCCCGATGCTGAAGAAATGGCTGATATTGCCGTTGCCTTGGCTGCCAAGGCGCGTCAAATGGGCCATACACCGCGTGTTGCCATTTTGTCATTCACCAATTTTGGCAATCCAGAATCACGCACTAGTGTCGAGGTGCGTCGTGCGGTTGAAATTTTGCAAAGCCGTGATGTCGGGTTTGAATTTGACGGTGAAATGACCGGAGATATCGCGCTTGATTATGATTTGATGAAGTCGCGCTATCCGTTCTGTAACCTGACCGGACCTGCAAATATTCTGGTAATGCCCGGGCTTCATTCTGCCAATATTTCTTTCAAATTGGTGCATCAGCTAGGCAATGTTTCGGTGATTGGGCCAATTATGATTGGCGGCGCGCATCCGTTCCAGATTGTGCAGATGGGCGCATCGGTTAGCGATATTGTGCAAACCGCCGTGCTGGCCGCGCATGATGCCATTCGCTAACGCGGGGGCAAGAACAGACGGTTAAAAACTGGCCGCGAGCTGTTTTAAGTCGGTTTGCGGCCGCGCACCGATATGCGAAATAACCTCTCCGGCGGCAAGGCCGGCAAGACGGCCTGACTGCAAAAGATCGAATTCATTTGTGCGGCCAAACAGATAGCCAGCGGCAAATAAATCACCAGCACCGGTTGTATCAATCACCGGCCCTTGCGGCATGGCAGGAATTTCGTGATGATCAGCGCCTGCGCCAATAAAGGCACCTGCTGGTCCGCGAGTAACTACCAACTCATCGATCTTGCCAGCCAAGGCAGCAATGGCATCCTGGCTGCTCGATTGATATAGGCTGGCAACCTCTTCTTCATTACCAAATAAGATCGAGATATGATCAGCAATAAAGCTGGACAGCGCCGCGCGGTGCCGTTCGGCGCACCATGGATCCGAAAGTGATAGCGCCAGCCTGACATCATGCTTTTCGGCAAGACGCGCCGCCTCGGCAAAAATGGCAGGGCCGTTTGGCGCATCGAAAAGATAGCCTTCAAGATAAATGATTTTTGCCGATGCGGCATCAGCAAGCGCAAGATCGCCAGCTTCAAATTCGATGCTGGCACCAAGAAATGTATTCATTGATCGTGCCGCATCGGGAGTCACAAGAATGATTGATGATGCGGTTGGTGATCCGCTGCTGGCTGGTGGTTGATCAAAACCGACACCAGCTGCCTTGATATCATGCCGGAACGCCGCGCCAAGATCATCATCATGAACGCGACCAATGAAATTTGTCGATCCGCCAAAGGCGGCAACGCCAACCGCCGTATTGGCCGCCGATCCCCCCGAAATCAATTGCGGCGAGCCGATCTTGTCAAGCGCGGCGTAAAGCCTTGCTGATCCGGCAGCATCAAGAAGCGTCATCACCCCTTTTTCAATGCCATTCGTCTGCAAAAAATCATCGTCACATTGCCCAAAAATATCAACAATGGCATTGCCAACCGCCAGCACATCAAGAGATTTTACCCGCATCACCGCATCCTCATTCCAAATTCTGCGACGCGACATTAGGCCGGACATGATCGAAGAACAAGGCCAATGGCAATCAAAACCCAAAAGAGTTCGTGCAAAGACCGACTTTTTCAGCTAGACCCTAGGCCGTCAATATTGCTAACGCGGTGCGAAATATGCGTCACTTACATTTTTATCTGTTTGGATTTGCCGCGCTTGTTGCGGCGTGCCAGCCGGTGACGCCAACAATAGTCAATAGCAAAGCAACCCCCGCGATTACCGTCGCCGCTGAAGGTGAGACCGACATTGACCTTGTTGTCGTCAGCACTGTCACGAAAACTGCCGATGGCGCGGCTGGTTCGGGTTCTGGCACTGAAGCTGGTTCTGGTACCAATAACAGCAGCGAAGAAACAGCCATTGCCGCCATTCCGGCAACACCGCCCGTCCAGCCAACACCCGTTCAGCCAGTGAAAGTTCAGCCGCCATTTCGTCCCAACGCGATGATCGGCTCGGCATCAATCATATTACTTCGCGATCTTGGCATTGCCAATATGATCCGGCAGGAAGGCCCGATTGAAATCTGGCAATATCGTTTTGCCGAATGTGTTGTTGATTTCTTTTTCTATCCAGCAAGCCAAGGATCATCGCAATTGATCATTAAAGATTGGGATATGCGAAGCGCGGTGATTGGCGGCAGGGTTAATGAAGGCAAATGCCTTGCGGCAATGGATCGGCATCATCAAAAACTAGTTGCCAGATTATAAATAGCGCCCTACGCCAAATTCAATGCGCCAGATCAACTATACTGGCCTATAAAGGCTTGGCTTTGAAAAGGCACAGATCGGCAATCACACAATTGGCACAATCAGGTTTGCGCGCCTTGCAGACATAACGACCATGCAGAATCATCCAGTGATGCGCGCCCTTTTTCCAGCGGTCAGGCACACGGCGAAGCAATTCCTTTTCAACCGCATCAGGGGTTTTTCCAGGCGCCAAGCCGGTGCGATTGCCAAAGCGAAAAATATGCGTATCAACAGCGATTGTTGGCTCGCCAAAAGCCTCATTCAAAACCACATTCGCCGTTTTCCGGCCAACCCCGGGCAACGCCTCAAGCGCGGCACGGTTCCGCGGCACCTCGCCATCATGCTTATCAAGCAGGATTTGCGATAATTTAAACACATTCTTGGCCTTGGTATTAAATAGACCAATGGTGCGGATGTGATGACTGATCTCGTCACTGCCAAGCGCCACCAGCGCCGCTGGCGTATTGGCGGCGGCAAACAGGCTTTTGGTTGCTTTATTCACTCCAACATCGGTTGCCTGCGCTGAGAGAACAACCGCCACAAGAAGCGTGAAAGGATCAGTGAATTCAAGTTCGGTTTTTGGATCAGGTTGACGTTGCGACAAGCGTTCAAAGCAAATATCAATTGCTGCAAGTTTCATTTTTACCGGCATGATCAGCCTTTCAGCACATCCGTCATAGCGTAAAATCCAGATGAGGCCGTTGCCGCAAACCGCGCGGCACGAATGGCACCACGGGCAAAAATAGCGCGGTCCGTTGCTCGATGCGAAATTTCCACACGTTCGGCATCACCATAAAAAATCACCGAATGTTCACCCGCAACATCGCCGCCCCGCAAAACAGCAAAACCGATATCGCCCTTTTTGCGCGCACCGGTCTGGCCTTTTCGAACCATATCGGCAACATCATCAAGGGCAACACCACGCCCCTTTGCCGCCGCTTTGCCAAGCGCGAGCGCGGTTCCTGATGGCGCATCAACCTTATGGTGATGATGCGTTTCCAAAATTTCGATATCCCATCCGTCAGTTAGCTTGGCCGCCACTTCTTCGACAAGCTGGGTCAGCAAAGTGACGCCAACCGATGTATTGGCACAATAGATAATCCTATTGTCTTTTGCCATTGCCTTCAGCGCGGCTTCTTCTTCGGCACCAAGACCCGTTGTGCCAATCACCATGGCGGTGCCTTTTGCCGCGGCAAGGCTGGCATGATGAATGCTTGCTGCAGGACTGGTAAAATCAATCACGACATCGGCCACGCCAAATAACGTTTCAGGATCACTGCCAATCATCACCCCATTCGCACCAATTTGCGCCACCTCACCAGCAGCACGGCCGATAAAGGGGCTGTCAGGCAAGTCGGTCGCGGCAACAAGCTCAAGATCAG
>CAJYBL010000017.1 GCA_913064995.1 uncultured Alphaproteobacteria bacterium | reverse complement strand
ACCTTGGCAATATCGGCAGCATCAACCGCATGCAGCATCGAAAACAGATTGGCCGCAGCTTCAACCAAATCGCCTGAGGGGCTGAGGTTTAGGGCTAGTTTACCTGCCCCGCTGACTGTGCCAAACCCGATTAACTCTTCATCGTCTATACTGGTTTTGGCCATCAACCGAACTGGCGCCTTGGGTGCGTAATGACTGGCAAGCTGGCCGGGTGCAACCGGATTTTCGAGATCAGCTAATGGTTCTGCTATTTCAATCTGGCTGTTACAATTTGCTGCGGCCAAAGCTGCGGCTAGGGCATCGCGCGTAATCCCGCCAGGGCGCAATAGGCGGGCAAAATCGCCCGTACAGTCGATAATGGTCGATTCAAGGCCGGATTCGCATGACCCGCCATCAAGCACTAGATCCAGTCTGCCACCAAGTCTGTCCAGAACATGTTTGGCGGTGCTGGGGCTGATCCGGCCTGATGGGTTGGCGCTTGGCGCGGCAATGGGTTTGCCAAAGGATTGTAACAGCGTTTGCGCGCCGCGATGCGCCGGAACCCGAATTCCAATCTTATCCAATCCGGCGGTTGTAAGCATTGCCAAAGGGCAATCATCATTGCGCTGCAAAATCAATGTCAGAGGGCCAGGCCAGAAAGCGGCGGCAAGGGCGGCGGCAATCGGGGTTTTTTGACCAAGCGCAAAAGCGGCATCGGCCGACGCAACATGGCTTATCAACGGATTAAAAGCTGGTCGCTGTTTGGCTGCAAAAATACGGGCAACCGCTGCTGCATTGGTGGCGTCAGCGCCAAGCCCATAAACCGTTTCGGTTGGAAAAGCGACAAGCTGTCCTGCTGCAAGAATTTTTACCGCCTTGGCAATGCTCTGATCGGAAATGGCAAGGCAGGCTGTCATGGTACGAAATGGGGCCTTTGGTTGGCTGGTTTGGCAATGCGCGGCATCATTGCGCCGGATCGCGGTGATTGCTATCCAGTGATACAACATGATTGATGGCTCGCCTAGTCGTCAGTTTCGCGCTAACCTATTGGCTGGGCGATCAATCGCGTCAGAATTTTCACGATAAGGGCAAGATGTGTTATGTGCGGACGCTTTACCAGCACGGCCACAACAGACGAATTAATGCGCCGTTTTGGTGTTACGATTTTGCAAAATCTGCGCCCACGCTGGAATATTGCGCCAAGCCAGAATAGCATGGTTCTTGTTCGTGATGGTCTTCATCTTCAGGCCAAAACCGCCGCATGGGGGCTGCCACCGACGGGGCCAAACAAAAGTTTTTTGATCAATGCCCGCATGGAAACAGCGCGGGAAAAACCAACCTTTCGCGATGCTTTTTCGCTGTCACGCTGCATTGTGGTGGCAAGCGGCTGGTATGAATGGTCAGCGCCAAAAACCCCTTGGCATATTCAGCTATCTGATGGCGGCGTTATGGCGATGGCTGGATTATTGTTTCAGCAGGGATCGCAATCACGCTTTGTGATCATGACCAGCGCCGCCGATGGCAAGCTGGCCGAAATTCACCATCGCCAGCCGCTTGTGCTTGCTGCGGGTACTGAAATGCAATGGCTTGGCGGAACCGCCGATCAGGCTACAAACTATTGTGAAATTGCACCGGCTAGCTGGTTTAATTGGTATCGGGTTGCGCCTGATGTTGGCAAGGCGGGGATAGACCATCCGGGGCTGGTAACACCGCTTGAAGGTGATGCGCTTTTGCCAGCAAAGCCGGATCAGGGCGATTTATTCGGTTAGATTTCGTCGATTGTGGCTTTGCGAACCAGAATGCCGTAAATATGCCAAAGCATCAGCGCGCCCGCGCCGCGATAGGGACGCCATGCCTCACCAAGCGTTTCCAGCATTTTACCATTTGGCCGTTCATCCAATGATTTCAGTCGTTTCATGCCTTCTTGCAAGGCAATGTCATTGGCTGGCCAAGCATCCATATCGCCAAGCGCAAAAAGCCGAAAATTATCGGCTGTCCATGCGCCAATGCCGCGAATTTCGACAAGCCGTTTTTGAACATCCTGGCCGCTCATCTTGGCCAATGTTGCCAAATCAAGTCGCCCTGATTGGATTTCATCTGCAATGCCAATCAAATATTCGGCTTTTCGCTGCGACAGGCCGAATGGCATTAAATCATCGGGTTGTTTGGCGGCAATGATGGGGGCGCTGCTATGGTCTTGGTCGAGCATACGGGTCCAGATTGCACTGGCGGCAGCGCGCGATATCTGTTGGCCGATTATGGATCGCGCCAAAGTTTCGAAACTGGCGGGAAGCGACCGGTCGGGTGGCGGGCCAAAACGTGACAGCGCAGCGGCAATATCGGCATCAATTGCGGCAAGCTGATCGAGCGCTCCACCTGAAGATAAAAGTTTCTGCTGCATGATTGTCATAAGCAAAATCTATCAGGCTTCACCAACGCATGCCATATTTCAATGAATGTTCGCTAATCATAAATGGCAAGCTATGCGGGGCGAAAAAGGATTGCTTTGTCAATCTTGTCCTGTGATAGGGTTGAAACAACAAACAATTTGGCAAATGGAGAGATGACATGATTGTGTGGGATTTTCCTTTGCGCCTGTTTCATTGGAGTCTTTTTATTTGTGTCGTTGGCGCAATTATTTCGGCTAAAACCGAGGTTCTTTGGGTTCATGAACGATTTGGTCTGGCGGTTCTGGGGCTTGTGACATTTCGCATTTTTTGGGGGTTTCTTGGTGGCCATTATGCACGGTTTGGTCAGTTTCTGCGATCGCCAAAGGCAGCGTTGAACGGATTGAAAATGCTGTTTCGTCCTGACCCCGTCGCAAAATCTGGCCATAGCGCCCTTGGCGGTTATGCGGTTTTAGGGCTGCTTGGCATTCCGCTGTTGATGGCGGTTACCGGTACCATGTCAAATGATGATGTTTTGTTTGAGGGGCCGCTAGCGCATCTGGTGCCAAATTTGACCGATAAAATTGCCGATGTGCATCATTTTTCAGAAAAGTTTTTGTTTCTGATCATCGTTTTACATATTGCCGCTATTTTGATTTATAAATTCAAGAAAAAGCGCAATTTGACGATGGTCATGGTGCAAGGCAAATCCAAAACCGCCGATACAGCGCTTGAACAAGATGGCGGTATTTCAGCCAAACATAGTTTTTTTGGATTTATCTTGATGGTGGCGTTTGTCGCTGCGGCACAATCGCTTAGCCTATTGCGGCCATCCTTGTTTTAACCAGCACCCTTGTTTTATCCACGCAAAGCCCAATTTTGACGGTCTAGTCTTTGAAATTGGAATGGCAGGATTTGCAACTGGCTCCCAGATTTTTCAGCCCTGCCATCATGGCGCCCTGATCCCCTGATTTGGCGGCGGTGACAAGGGTTTGCGCGGCGGTTTCATTGGCTTTGGCCTTGGCTTTAAAGGCGTCAAATTCAAACCAGATTTCGGCGCGCGCCTTGGTGTCACCTGAATCGCTTCCTTCAGGAAAATAGCTTGGAATTTTACTTGCCCAGCTGGCAATCCCTTCGGCACGGCTGATCACGGTTTGGTAATCGCCACTCCCAATGGCGGCGGCGATGGCCTTCATCGAATCAGCATTGCGCTTAAATCCCGCTTTGCGATCAGCGATGATATCGGCATTGGCGGTGCCAAATCCGGTGGCGACAAGGCAAACGACAAGCGTTGCACAAATTCGTGATAAAGATTTGGGCGTAAGGGCGGCAGTGAATTTTAGATGTTTCGGATTTGATTGCGAGGTCATGTTGCGCGCTCCTTGGTTGGTGTCACCTGAATATAAAAGCAAAGATAAACACTGTTGGGGGAAAGAAAAGATGTGCTTTTGCATAAATTATGATAGATCCAGAAATGGTCAATGCTGGCGGCCTCTGCCGAGGTCACGCGTGTTCTGGTGCAAAATTGAGACGGCTTCAAAGCGCTCAATGATCAGCAGTTCAAACGTAAAGCTACAGAAAGTTGGTTCGCTTGCCTCGGTCTTTAATGGGTGTGTTTTTAAGTTTACTCGCGGTTATTTTCAGCGTGTTGACCGGTGTCCTGATCAAAAAACCAGGCGAGGATATCAATATTATCACCACTTTATTTTACCGGTTCCTATTCTCGCTTCCGATTTTATTCCTCTATGCCATTTATCTTCGTGGCCGTAATCTCTTGCAAATTAATCAGCGCAGAATTCTGTTTTTTCGCAGCCTTCTTGGCCTTTGCGGCATTACCTTTTGGTTTTTATCAATCCGGTCGATGCCGCTTGGCATGGCAACAGCGTTATTTCAAAGTTCGGTTATTTTCATCACGCTGTTAGCGCCGATTTTTCTGGGTGAAAAAGTGGGGATTTACCGTTGGACGGCGGTTATTGCTGGTTTGGCAGGGGTGGTCATTATCACCGACCCCTTTGAGGGCGCGATGTCATGGTATGCGCTTTATGGCATTGGTGCTGCACTTGTCGGGGCTGGCCTGTCCTTGATGCTGCGCCAGCTTGGCAAAGGTGATGCGCCTGCATCGGTGGCGGCTTGGTATAATTTGGCGGGATTTGGCGTTTTGAGCGTTATTGTGATGATTTTACCTGATCAGATGCAATCAATTAGCCAGTCAATTCTGATTGATCTTGTGATCCTTGGGGTGATCGGGTCGGCGTTGCAAATTGTGATGACGACCGCCTATCGCTATTCAAATGCGGTTGTGGTGGCGTCCATCCGTTATGTGCAAATGCCAATTTCGGGGATTGTTGGTTATTTTGTTTTCGCCGAAATTATGTCGGCAAGTGAAATTATTGGCGCGCTTGTTATTATTGCTAGCTGTCTTGTGATTGCATGGCGCAAACTCGTGCGTACGAGCGAGGTCAATCAACCGGGGATCTAGGACAAACCCGATGAAGGGCTTGTCCTTTTGTGAAAACCCCGGTAAACCCGCGCGGCTGACGGCGTAATATCTGTATCAAAATTGATCTGGGAATAAATTGATGGCTGACCAAAAAACACTTATCCGCATCATGGGTGAAAGTGATATTGTTGATGTAAGCATGACCCGCAAGGCAGCAAGCCATGCATTGCTGATGGGGCTGGACGCTGCCGATAAGGTTAACCTTCTTGGGCATTGGATGGATCAGGATCGCGGCGCTGAATTGGCGGCTGATCAAAATCATCTTGACGCGATGACCATCATTGCCAGTGAGATTATTACCAGCAAAGCCACGGCCAGCAGCGCGCTTGCGTCCCAGCTTGAGGCTAGTGCCAATTTTGTGCTTCTAACCTTATTGCGCGAAAAATGGCCGGTTGGATCAAAGGCAAAATTCAGGATCATTGCCGACCGCGCTAAGGCTGATCACACTTATCTTGCGCATATTTGTGCAGCTGCCAAGCTGGATGATCTTGATGATGAAGATTCCTTAAAACAAGAAGAATCCCGTCAATTATCCCTATCGCTTGCTTTTTACAAAACCAACCGCCGCCGTTTTGCCAATAGCAGCGCGGTTCAAGGGCTGATTAAAGGCTAATCTAACTCACCTCTGCAATTCAGGTAAATTTTTGAAAAAGGCCAGCGCTTCGGCATTTGCCAAGGCTTCGGTGTTTTTAATCGCTCGACCATGAATGATATCACGAACGGCAAGTTCGGTTATTTTACCCGAGCGTGTGCGCGGAATATCAGGAACAGCGATGATGGCAGCAGGCACATGGCGCGGCGTGGCACCCGCGCGAATGGTCATGCAGATAGCGCGCCGCAAATCATCATCAAGATTTGCGCCATCGGCCATTCGCACGAACAGGATAACCCTGACATCATCTTGCCAATCCTGACCAATGACCAGCGCTTCGGTGATTGCATCAAAAGCTTCGACCTGACGGTAAATTTCGGCCGTGCCAATGCGAACACCGCCCGGGTTTAAAGTTGCGTCAGACCGGCCATGAATGATCATGCCGCCGCGTGTGGTCATTGTGGCCCAATCGCCATGCCGCCATATGCCCGGAAAATGCTCAAAATAGGCAGCTTTATATTTACTGCCATCAGCATCATTCCAGAATTTTATCGGCATTGCTGGGAAAGGCGCGGTGCAGCAAAGCTCGCCTTGTTTGCCGATAAGGCTGGTTCCATTTTCGTCCAGAACATCAGTTTTCATGCCAAGGCCACGGGTTTGAATTTCACCAGCAAAAACCGGCTGAACCGGACAGCCAAGAACAAAACATGACACGATATCGGTGCCGCCAGAAATCGAACATAGCTGCAGGTCGGGTTTGATTTTGTCATAAACAAACGTAAAGCCGTCAGATGAGAGCGGCGATCCGGTTGATAATAGGGCTCGCAGCGCGCCAAGGTGAACCTGGTCACGCGGCACATAACCTGAATTGCGAACCGCATCGATATATTTTGCTGATGTGCCGAAAATGGCAATATTTTCAGTTTCGGCTAGTTCCCATAATCGGGCTGGCCCCGGGTGAAATGGATTGCCTTCAAACAACACCACTTTTGCCCTGATCGCCAAGGCCGATACAAGCCAGTTCCACATCATCCATCCGCAAGTGGTGAAATAGAACATGGCATCACCCGCGCCCAGATCACCATGAAGGCGATGTTCTTTGATATGCTGGATCAAGGTGCCGCCAACGCCGTGAACAATGCATTTTGGCGCACCGGTTGTGCCGCTCGAATAAAGAATATAAAGCGGATCATTGAAACCAACTCGTAAAAAGGCGTTGACCGGTTTAGCACTCGCAATTGCATCGTCAAAAAGGGTGGCATTGGCAATGGCGTTGCAATCCGGTGCGTCGCAAAGATAGGGAAGGATCAAAACCGCCTCAAGCGTTGGCAATTGGGCGGTAAGGTCGGCAATCAGCGGTATCCGATCAATCTTTTTGCCAGCATAAAGATAGCCATCGCAGGCCATTAACAGCTTTGGTTCAATCTGGCTAAACCGATCAACCGCACCGGCTAATCCGAAATCGGGCGAACAGCTAGAATAGACCGCGCCAATGGTTGCGCTTGCCAACATCGTGATCACCGCTTCGGCCGCATTTGGCGTATAGGCGGCAACGCGGTCACCTTGGCCAACGCCCTTGGCACGCATCCAGCCGGCAAGCGCCATAACTTTTTGTTTCAGCTCGGCACGGCTAAGGGCGATATGACGGCCATCTTCGCCATAGGCACTGATTGCCGGACGGTCATCGGCCTCGGCCAAAAGATTTTCGGCAAAATTGATTTTGGCATCGGGAAAAAACTGGGCACCAGGCATCGCGGTTTCATTGATCAGGATGCGTGATCCCATATCACCAATCATGCCATGCCATTGCCACAGGCTTTGCCAGAAATCAGGCATTGAATCGATTGACCATTGCCACAAGGCTTGGAAATCACCGCCCCAGTCAAAGCCATGATTGGCAGCGATAAACCGCCCGAAATCTTGCAGCTGCGCCTTTTTAATCGCTTCGTCTGTTGGTTGCCAAAGACAGGTGCCAAGCGCGGTTGATTGCGGCGGTGATGAAGATTGTTTGGCCATTGATGAAACCCAAGAAAAAAGACAATGATCACAACAAATGATCACATTGGTGATGCGCCCGAAATTTCGGGCTCGCCCCAGCTTATCGTGACCCGTTGCGCGGCGCAATGATTGCCGCATCATGCCAATCAGGCGCTTTTATCAAGCACGGTTGCCCGCGATAGCAGCGGCCCGTTAAAGGCATCTTTTTTGACGATGCTACTTCTTGAAGATACGATTGCCCATGCGCAGCACCCCTTTGGCATTTGTTCGGGGACGGCAACGGTAACCTTGCACCGCTTTATCGACCTTGATGCGCTTTCAACGGATCAACTGGCTTTGGCCATTGCCAATTTTGCCAGCCTCAACGATGTTATTTTTGCCGACTATCTGTCGCCGCCAATTGCAGAACCTTTGGCCGATAAACGCTATAGCATCTAATCCGCGGTTTGATGGCTTGGAAATCATCTTGAACTTGGCGGCTGAATGCGCGACAAGATTGTTTGATAGAGGCATATCCTCATCACATTTTAATCGGCAGCCAAAGGCAAAAGATCATGGCCCAATCTCAAAAGAATTTTGACTATGATTTGATTGTGATTGGCGCAGGGTCTGGCGGCGTTCGTGCTGGCCGCATCGCCGCTGGTCATGGTGCCAAGGTTGCGGTGATCGAAGGAGACCGACCGGGTGGAACTTGCGTTATCCGTGGCTGTGTGCCGAAAAAGCTGTTGATGTATGCGGCCAGCTTTTCTGCCGATGTTGAAGATGCTCGCGGCTTTGGCTGGCAGATTGATGGTTTGTCGCATGATTGGCCTGGCTTGATCGCCGCGAAAGATGCTGAAATTGGTCGGTTGGAAAATATTTATCGGTCGCTATTGAAAAATGCTGGCGCTACCTTGATCGAGGGCTGGGGGCGGGTCACTGGCCCGAATGAGGTCAGCGTTGGCGCGGATGTCTATCGTGCTGGCAAAATTTTGATCGCGGTTGGTGGTGCGCCGCAATTTATCGATGTTCCCGGCATGAAAGATCATGCCATCAGCTCGAATGAAGCACTGGATTTGCCCGAAATGCCAAAGGACATTGCCATTTATGGCAGCGGTTATATTGCGCTTGAATTTGCCGGTATTTTCAACGGGCTTGGGGCGCGAACCCATTTGATTTATCGAAGTGATTTGCCGCTTCGTGGCTTTGATGATGATGTTCGCGCGCATATCGCAACGGCGCTAACCGATCGCGGAATCATTCTTCACCCCGAAACCACCATTGATCATGTCACGGCTGAAAATGGCGGCAAGCAGGCGCATCTTAGCGATGGCAGCAGGCTGGCGGTTGATCAGATCATGGCGGCGACAGGACGTAGGCCAAATACCGCCAATCTTGGCCTTGATGATTTGGGCGTCAAGCTTGGCAAACAGGGCGAAATCATTGTTGATGATATGTCACAAACGAACCTGCCAAGCCTTTTCGCCATTGGTGACGTCACAAACCGAATTAATCTGACGCCAGTTGCGATTGCCGAAGGCCATGCCTTTGCCGATAGTGAATTTGGCAATCGCCCGCGCAAGGCCGATCATGCCAATGTTGCCTCGGCCGTTTTCAGCCAGCCACCCATCGCATCGGTTGGCCTGTCTGAAGCTGATGCAATCAATGCCCATGGCAAGGTTACTATCTTTGAAAGCCAGTTTCGGGCTATGAAAAACACTATTTCAGGGCGCGGTGAAAAAACCTATATGAAGCTGATTGTCGAAGCGGCAAGCGACAAGGTTATTGGCGTGCATATGATGGGGCCGGATTGTGGTGAAATCATGCAAGGCATCGCGATTGCGGTAAAGATGGGGGCAACCAAGGCAGATTTTGACGCCACCATTGGCATTCACCCTACCGCAGCCGAAGAGTTTGTAACCATGCGCACACCGCGCAAAGATGGCTAGACTTGGCAAACTCCCAACAGCGCTGCTGTCGGAATAAAGCTTGAAAAAACAGGGCATATCCGCGATATTGAGCTGTAATATCCAATGATAGGGGAGGGGTCGGCTGTGCTGTTCGCAAGCCATCTTGCCTTAGAAGGACGAAAATCAAATGACTTGGCAACCAAATAGCTGGCGCAGCTTTCCAATTCAACAAGTGCCGGAATACCCCGATCTTGATCGGCTGAACGCTGTTGAAAAGATTATTTCCGGTCGTCCACCGCTGGTGTTCGCCGGTGAGGCGCAGAGCCTTCGCGACCAGCTTGGCAGCGTGGCGCGTGGAGAGGCGTTTTTGTTGCAAGGTGGTGACTGCGCCGAAAGCTTTGCCGAATTTTCAGCAAATAACATCCGCGACAGCTTTAAAGTCATGTTGCAGATGGCGGTGGTGCTGACCTATGGCGCCTCGTTGCCGGTGATCAAGATCGGCCGGATGGCGGGTCAATTTGCTAAGCCACGTTCGGCGCCTACCGAAGTGATTGATGGTGTCGAATTGCCAAGCTATCGCGGCGATATGATCAATGGGCCAGCCTTTACCGAAGATGAACGGATCCCTGATCCGCGGCGCTTACTTCGCGTTTATGAACAATCAGCATCAACCTTGAATTTGCTTCGTGCCTTTGCACAAGGCGGGCTTGCCGATTTGACCAAGGTGAATAGCTGGGTGGCTGACTTTTTGAAAGACACGCCGCAAACACAGCGTTTTGAAGCGCTTGCCGAACGCATCGAAGAAAGCCTGAATTTCATGAAGGCTTGCGGGGTAACATCAGCAACGGCGCGTCCGCTTGCCGAAACCGAGCTTTACACCAGCCATGAGGCGCTTCTTCTCGGGTTTGAAGAGGCCATGACGCGCCGCGATACCATTACTGACGAACAGGGATGGTACGACACATCGGCACATATGTTGTGGATTGGCGACCGGACTCGCCAGCCTGATGGTGCGCATGTTGAATATATGCGTGGCATTTCCAATCCGATTGGCCTGAAATGCGGGCCAAGCCTTGATCCTGACGAGTTGCTGCGCTTGATTGATATCTTGAACCCAAGCAATCAGGCCGGCCGCTTGACCTTGATTATTCGGATGGGTGCGGAAAAGGTGCGAAGCGGTTTGCCGCCACTTTTGCGGGCGGTCAAGGCGCATGGGGCGAATGTTGTATGGTGCTGTGATCCGATGCATGGCAACACGATCAAGGCCAGCAGCGGCTATAAGACACGCCGTGTTGATGATGTGATGTCCGAAGTTACCGGCTTTTTTGACGCGCACGATGAGATTGGCACCTATCCGGGTGGCGTGCATTTCGAAATGACAGGACAGAATGTCACCGAATGTGTTGGCGGAGTTGTTGATGTGACCGAAGCCAGCCTTGGCGATCGCTATCATACGCATTGTGACCCGCGTTTGAATGGGGCGCAGGCGCTTGAACTTGCGTTTCTTCTTGCCGATTTGCTGAAACGTCGGCGCGGTATACCGTCTTATATGTCCAAGGCCGTATAAAGGATAAAAGGCTTTGTCATACGCTGTTATGATTTGCGTCGGCGGTCTTGATCCATTTTTAACAAGGTAGACTGATGCCAAAATTTGCAAGCAGCGGGCCGACTCCGGAAATTCAGCCGAGTCTAACCGATACCTATTTCAATCACACACGCAAAGTCGTCATGGCACATGGTGATTGCGAAGTCACCTATGCGGTTTTCATGCGGCGTCCGGTTACCTTTGCCGGACGTTTGGCCATCGAATGGATTACCGCAATGGCGCAATCCCGCGGTGCCACTTTGAAAATCGAACAGCTTTATGTTGAAGGAGCATGGATCGGTGCTGGCGAGCCGATGTGTTACATCACCGGCCCCTTTTCGGTTCTTGTCGACCTTGAAACGATTTTTCTGCAGCGCCTTGGGCCAGCCTGTGTCGCTGCTTATAACGCCTATAATATGTGCATGGAATTGCCGAATGTGGCGTTTCTGGCGATGGATGCCCGCCATTGTGCCGGCAGTGAAATGGCCGAACTTATGGCTTATGGTGCCTCGGTTGGAGCTGCCAAGGCCAAGGCCAAAGCCAATGCCATTGGCTTTGTTGGTTGTGCCGCCGATGCAACCGCGCATTTCTTTGGTCAGGAAAAGGGCAGGGGAACAATGCCGCATGCCCTGATTGGCTATGCCGGATCAACCGTTCGTGCCGCCGAAATGTTTCATCAAACGGTGCCAGATGCGCCTTTGACGGTGCTGGTTGACTATTTTGGTCAAGAAATCACCGATGGGCTTGCCGTGGCCGCGCATTTTCATGATCACAGTAATGCAGGCACCTTATCGCTTCGTCTTGATACGCATGGTGGCCGCTATGTTGAAGGGCTTGATACGCAATCATCCTATGCGGTTTTGGAACGCAATGTTCCGCAGGCTTTGCGCGGCTATCGAACCGAAGATGAATTGCGTTTTCTGCTTGGAACAGGCGTAAGTGCGGCGGCGGTTTGGTATATGCGCGAACAGCTTGATAATAACGGCTTTGACAAGGTGAAAATCGTTGCCTCCAGCGGGTTTGGGCCCGATAAATGCCGTGTTTTTGCCCTTGCCAATGCGCCTGTTGACGTGATTGGTACCGGATCATATTTGCCGCAAATCTGGTCGCAAACCTATGCGACAGCGGATATTGTTGCCTATGATGGCAAGCCACGGGTCAAGGCTGGCCGTGAATTTCTTTTGTATAAGTAAAAGGTTGATTGTTTCATGACAAAGCCGGTTCTAATCGCGCTCGCCCAATTGAACGCGCATCTTGGCAATGTAAATGCCAATGTCAGCCGTCTTGCCGAGGCACGGACGCAAGCTGCGAGCCATGGCGCTGAAATCATTGTCACCCCTGAAATGTATCTTTCCGGTTATCCTTGTGATGATCTTGTGCTTCGGGCTGATTTCATGGCTGATGTTGCTGCAGGTATTGACGCATTGGCAAAGCTAACCGCCGATGGGGGTCCGGCAATTGTTGTTGGCGCGCCGGTTGCCGCTGATGGCGCTATTTATAATTCGGTTTTCATTCTTGATGGCGGTGCCCAGCTTGCCCGATTTGACAAGGTGAATTTGCCAAATTACGGCGTGTTTGATGATAAGCGCAATTTTGCTGCTGGTCAGATGCCCGGCCCGGCCATGTTGCGGGAACTGAAAATCGGCTTTCCAATTTGCGAAGATATCTGGGAGGCGAATGTTGCCGAATGTCTTGAAGAATCAGGTGCCGATCTTATCATTGCAATCAATGCATCACCATTTGACGTGACCAAGCCTGAGCGTCGCATGTCAACAATTGTGGCGCGAACCGTCGAAACTGGCCTGCCGGTTGCCTATGTCAATATGGTTGGCGGGCAGGATGAGCTTGTTTATGACGGCGGGTCTTTTGCAATCAATGTCGGTGGCAAACTTGCATGTCATTTGCCAAGCTTTTCTGAATCAATTGTGGTTGTTTCAGCGCAGAAAACAGCGGGTATGATTACGCTTACTGGCCAGATTTCGCCGCCTGATGGTGATTTGACCGCGCTTTATCGCGGTCTATGTCTTGGGCTTCGTGACTATGTCCATAAAAATGGGTTTCCGGGGGTTGTTCTTGGTTTGTCGGGTGGTATTGATTCGGCGCTGGTTGCCGCACTTGCTGTTGACGCGCTTGGCGCGGATGCGGTTCATGCGGTGATGATGCCGTCGGCCTATACAAGCCAAGAAAGCCTTGATGATGCTGCCGAATTGGCAAGCGCCCTTGGCATCCGGCTTGATAATATTGCGATCACGCCGGCAATGGGCGCGCTTAGCCAGATGCTGGCCGAACAATTTGCTGGTACCGAACCGAATGTCGCCGAAGAAAATATCCAGTCGCGTTTGCGTGGATTAATCTTGATGGGTATCTCGAACAAACATGGGTCAATGGTGCTGGCGACAGGCAATAAATCCGAATATGCGGCTGGCTATTCAACGCTTTATGGCGATATGTGCGGCGGCTATGCCCCGCTAAAGGATGTTTGGAAAGTTGATGTGTTCCGGCTTTGTGACTGGCGCAATCAGCATTTGCCGCGCGGGGCGGCTGGCCCTGATGGCATTGTGATCCCGCAACGCATCATCGACAAGCCACCATCAGCCGAATTACGCCCGGACCAGAAAGACACTGACTCGCTGCCGCCTTATGACCGGCTGGATGCGATTATGGCGGCTTTGTGTGAAGAAATGGCCGATATCGAAACGATTGTTGGCCGTGGCTATGATCGGGCTGAAGTTGTGCGGGCAAGCCAGCTTTTATTCCGCGCCGAATATAAGCGGTTTCAAGCTGCCCCGGGTCCGAAAATGACGCCAGTTGCCTTTGGACGTGATCGCCGTCTTCCCTTGACCTCTGGCTTTAACCCGATAAAACCCTAACGAGTAAAAATATTTGGCAAGCCGCCGAACCAGCTGCCGCCTGCAAAGACTGGCCCTGTGCCGAAAAGGAGTCGTTTGATGACTGCAATCAAAGTCCGTTTTGCCCCAAGCCCGACTGGGCGATTGCATGTCGGTAATTTACGGACGGCCCTGGTGAATTACCTGTTTGCCCGCAAAACTGGCGGCCAATTCATGCTTCGGATTGATGACACTGATACCGAGCGGTCTAGCGAAGTGTTTGAAGCCGATATCCGCGCCGATCTTAACTGGATGGGAATGGGTTGGGATTGCGAGGATCGTCAATCATTGCGCCTTGCACGCTATGATGAGGCATTGGCTCAGCTTGTTGCCGCTGGCCGTGCCTATGCCTGTTATGAAACACCTGAAGAATTATCACTCAAGCGCAAAGCGCAATTATCGGCTGGCCGCCCGCCAGTCTATGACCGTGCTGGCCTGAAACTAAGCGCCGAGGATAAAGCAAAATTTGAAGCCAATGGCCAACGCCCACACTGGCGATTTTTGCTAAATGATGCCGAGGTCAGTTGGAATGACATGGTACGCGGCGATGTTGCCTATCATATGTCTAGCTTATCCGATCCGGTGCTGATGCGCGAAGATGGGCGGGTGATCTATACAATGGCGTCGGTTGTTGATGATATTGATCTTGGCATAACGCATATTTTGCGCGGTGAAGATCATGTGACTAATTCGGCAGCGCAGATTCAGCTTTTTGAAGCCCTAGGCGCAACCGCACCAACAATGGGGCATCTGGCACTTCTTGCTGGGGCGGATGGTGAAGGCCTGTCAAAACGGCTTGGCAGCCTGTCGATTGGCGAGCTGCGCCAAAGCGGCATTGAACCGGCGGCGATTGCCAGTGTTCTTGCGCGTATCGGTACAGCCGATCCGGTCGAGGCGCAATCCAGCATGGATGCCATCATTGGCGGTTTTGATATTAGCCGTTTTGGCCGCGCTACTGCGAAATTTGATCCGTCAGAATTGCAGAAAATCAACGGCCAGATCATTCAAGATATGCCATTTGATGCCGTGAAAGACCGGCTTTCCAATGTCAATGTTACGGGGGATGCCTTGTTCTGGGAATCCGTCCGCGGCAATATCAGCACTGTTGGTGAGGCCAAGATTTGGTGGGATATCTGTAGGGGGGAAATTACCCCTGTTATCGACTCAAATAACGTGACCAATGCGGCGGCGGCATTATTACCGCAAGGTGATCTGGACGCGTCAATCTGGAAAGGTTGGACAGCAGCCATTGCGGCCGAAACAGGGGTTAAGGGCAAGGGCTTGTTCATGCCGCTTCGCCTCGCGCTGACGGGTGTTGAGGCAGGGCCTGAGCTTGCGCCTTTGCTTGGCATTATGGGGCGTGATCGCGTTCTTGCGCGCTTGCAGGGAATGCCAGCATGAGTGTGCTAAAACTCCATAATACCCTGACCCGCAAAAAAGAAGATTTTGTTCCGATCGACAATGATCATGTGCGGGTCTATGCCTGTGGGCCAACGGTTTATGGCCGGATTCATGTTGGCAATGCGCGTCCGATTGTGGTGTTTGATGTGTTGGTGCGGCTTTTGCGGCTGCGTCATGCCAAGGTTACATATGTTCGCAATATCACTGATGTTGATGATAAAATTAACATTCGCGCGGCCGAACGCGGAATTGGCATTGATGAATTATGCGCTGAAACGATCGAGACATTTCATCAAGATACCGAGCGGCTTGGCGCACTTGCACCCGATATCGAACCACGTGCAACGCATCATATCGCCGAAATGAAGGCCATGATCACCACCCTGATTGATAAAGGCCATGCTTATGCGGCTGATGGCCATGTATTGTTTCAAGTTTCAACAATGGCTGATTATGGATCGCTGTCCAAACGGTCTATGGATGACATGATTGCCGGTGCGCGGGTAGAAATTGCCCCTTACAAGCGTGAACCGGCCGATTTTATTTTATGGAAGCCGAGCAGTGATGATCAGCCCGGATGGGACAGCCCTTGGGGACGTGGGCGACCCGGGTGGCATATTGAATGTTCGGCGATGGCCAAAACCTATCTTGGC
>CAJYBL010000016.1 GCA_913064995.1 uncultured Alphaproteobacteria bacterium | reverse complement strand
CCGAAACCAACGAGCGTCTTGATCCGGCAATCGAGCTTGTTGCGCATTGTGTGCGGATACCGGTTTTTGTTGGCCATAGCGAAGCGGTTTTCATCGAGACAGATAAGCCAATGACCGAAAAGGCTGTCCGCTCGTTGCTGGAAAATGCCCCTGGCGTGATTGTTGTCGATCACCGTGCCAATGAAGGTTATGTGACGCCGCATGAGGCGGCTGGCGAAGATGCGGTTTATATCAGCCGTATTCGCCAAGATCCAACGGTTCCAAATGGCATGGTGTTTTGGTGCGTGTCAGACAATTTGCGCAAAGGCGCGGCGTTGAATTCGGTTCAGGTTGCTGAATTATTTGCCGAGCGCAAGCTTAGCGGCCGCTAGGCCAAGCCATCTAATTTCACGGTTGACGCGGTTTTGGTGATTGGCGTCAACCGGTGAAGATTTTCCAGAAGTGCAATTTCCAGATGGCCGGTGCTTTGATCGATGATGTCATGCGCCTGCCCGCTGGCAGCGATAAAGCTGTCTTTGAAAGACATGCCTGCAGCAAGCCAGCTTGTCAAAATGACGGTTAGCAAATCGCCGCTACCGGCAATGCCTGCCGCGCGCTTGGCATAGGCAAGATCGACAAGATCATAACGGCTGACCAGACGGTCATGAACGCGGCCTTGAGGCGTGCTGATTCCAGTTTCAACAACGCCATTCAAATGTGGGTTTTGATCGAGTAGATGCAGCGCGGCGGCATCAGCACTGGCGATATCATAAACATCTAGCCCTGATAGCAATTGCAGCTCAAACTGATTTGGTGTCACAAAGCTGGCAAGTGGCAATAGCTGGTCACGCATGGCGCTAACAAGGCCTTTATCAACGTAGATTCGGCCATTATCGCCAAGAACCGGATCAAGCACATAATGCCCTTTTGGCCGTTCTGCCTGCCATGTGGTGATTAGCTTAGTGATCGGGTCAATTTGCGATGGCGCGCCAAGATAGCCAGTGATCACCGCTCCAATATGGGGTAGCGCGCCCAAAGGCGGCAAGGCGTTTAAAATGCTGCTGAAAATATCATCTGGTATTTTGTCACCAGCCACCAAACCATAGCCCGGATGGGCGGCAAGCGTGACGCTATCAACCAAAAGCGGGTGATGCCTAAGATGCGTGATGACTGGTCCGGCAACGCTATTTCCGACAAAGCCAAGCGTTACCGCTGATTGAATTGATAGGATCTGTTCCATGAATTCTGTTTTGACGTGCTTTTTGGCAAAAGGCAATTGCAATCAAATCAGATCAATGTGCCGGAAAATGCCAATTTGCGTTTACCAGCAGGATGGGTGGTAAAGCTGATCAATTTGACCATCTGTTTTTTGCTCACACATTGACTATTGATTATCAATAACACATATAAAACATAAGTTGAGCGCAACGTTGCGCCTGCCTTTTCGTTTTGACAACCCTTGTCGAGGATTCCAATGGCAAAGCCGCGCCCATTATCACCGCATCTGCAGGTTTACCGCCCACAATTGACATCAGTGATGTCGATTATGCATCGGGCAAGTGGCGCGGTATTGGCAACGGGAAGCTTGCTTGTGGCGCTATGGCTTGTGGCCTTGGCCGCTGGGACGACGGCTTTTAACCCGGTTGCCGATGCCATTCAGCATCCGCTTGGGCAGTTGGTTGTTTTAGGTTATTCGCTAGCGCTTGTTTATCACGGGCTGAATGGCATCCGCCATTTAATGTGGGATTTGCGCATTGGGCTTGAAATCAAACAGGTCTATCAAAGCGGCTATCTTGTGCTTGGCCTGACCGTTCTGGTTACGGCCACACTATGGCTGGCAGTGTAGCTAGGGGACGTATCATGGCACAAATCTCGGCAAAATATCCCCGCGAACCTGGCTTTGGTCACTGGCGCTGGCAGCGTATCAGCGCTGTCGTGACTTTGGGTCTTATGTTGTATTTCACCTATCTTGTGGCGTCGATTGGCACGCTTGATTATAGCGCGGCGATGGCCTTTGTGGCTTCGCCGCAACATGCGGTGGCGTTGGCAATTCTGGTGATTGCCGGATTGTTTCATGCGGTGCTTGGCGTGCAGATGATTATTGAAGATTATATTCCGCTTGCTAACGGCCGTTTGTTGCTGGTGACAATTGTGCGTGGTGTGTTTGCCATTGCAGCAATGGCCAGCCTTGTTTCGGTTGTTATGATTGCGGGATTGATATAGTGAGCAGTGAAGTGTTCGGTATCGGACAAGCCTGCTAAACCGTCGCAAAAAAGGGTTTAGGTTATGAGTGTGTATGAAATCACTGACCATCAATATGACGTTGTCGTTGTTGGCGCTGGCGGCGCAGGTTTGCGCGCCACGCTTGGCATGGCCGCTGGCGGGTTGAAGACGGCCTGTATTACCAAGGTTTTCCCAACGCGCTCACATACCGTTGCCGCCCAAGGCGGCATTGGCGCTGCGCTCAATAACATGGGTGAAGGCGATAATTGGCAATTTCACATGTATGATACGGTCAAAGGGTCAGACTGGCTTGGCGATCAAGATGCGATCGAATATATGTGCCGTAATGCCATTCCGTCAGTGATTGAGCTGGAAAATTATGGTGTGCCGTTTTCGCGCACTGAAGAAGGTAAAATCTATCAGCGTCCCTTTGGTGGCCATACGCTTGATCATGGTAAATCCATGGCACGGCGTGCTTGTGCGGCGGCTGACCGTACAGGTCATGCGATCCTTCATACATTGTATCAGCAATGTCTGAAATATCAGGCGCATTTCCATATTGAGTATTTCGTTCTTGACCTTTTGATGACGAATGATGGCGAATGCGCTGGGGTGATTGCGCTTTGCATGGAAGATGGCAGTCTTCACCGGTTCTGGGGACAGCAAACAGTGCTGGCGACCGGCGGCTATGGACGGGTCTATTTCTCTTGTACATCGGCACATACCTGTACTGGTGATGGCAATGCGATGGCGCTTCGCGCTGGCTTGCCGCTGCAAGATATGGAATTTGTCCAGTTTCACCCAACCGGCGTTTATGGTGCTGGCGTGCTGATTACCGAAGGCGCACGCGGCGAAGGTGGCTATCTAACCAATTCCGAAGGCGAACGTTTTATGGAACGGTTTGCACCGACGGCCAAAGATTTGGCAAGTCGTGATGTGGTAAGCCGTGCCATGACCATTGAAATTAACGAAGGGCGCGGCGTTGGCCCAAACAAAGATCATATTATGCTTCATCTTGAGCATATTGATCCAGATACTCTACATACGCGGCTTCCAGGCATTACCGAAACCGCCAAGATTTTCTGCGGCGTTGACGTCACGCGTGAACCGATTCCAGTTTTGCCAACCGTGCATTATAATATGGGTGGTATTCCAACCAATTATCATGGCGAAGTTCTGGCGCCAACCAAAGATGATCAGAACGCTGTTGTGCCGGGTCTGATGGCGATTGGCGAGGCGGCGTGTGTTTCGGTTCATGGAGCTAATCGTCTTGGCACAAATTCGCTTCTTGACATTGTTGTGTTTGGCCGTGCTGCGGCGCATCGGGCAAATGAAATCGTCAAGTCTGGCGCCAAATCAGAACGCGCACCACAATCAGCAACCGATAAGGCGCTTGCCCGATTTGACCGGATGCGGCATGCCGATGGTGACTTAAGCGCGGCGTCAATCCGGTTGGAAATGCAGCATGCGATGCAACGTCATGCGGCTGTTTTCCGGTCTAGCGAATCACTCGAATCAGGTGTGACGACGATGGATCAGATCGCTGCTAAGATGGAAAAAATAGGTGTCGCTGACAAATCGCTGATCTGGAACACTGATCTGATCGAGGCGCTTGAGCTGGAAAATCTGATGGGTCAGGCTTTGGTGAGCATCCGTTCAGCCGAGCAAAGACAGGAATCACGCGGCGCGCATGCGCATGAAGATTGGCCCGAGCGCGATGATGAAAAATGGATGAAACATACAGTCATGTGGCTTGACGAACAAAACAAGTCAAAGGTGGATTACCGCAATGTTGTCATGACCACTTTGAGCAATGACGTTGCCCCAATTCCACCAGCCCCACGCGTTTACTAGGTAAGGACGAGGAAAGAATCATGGCCGAGTTTCGATTGCCTAAAAATTCACGGATCACCGATGGCATCACCTATAAGGCATTGGCTGATGCCGCAAAGGTGAAAACCTTTAAAATCTATCGTTGGTCACCTGATGATGATGCGCAGCCGCGTATCGATTCTTTTGAAATTGATCTTGATGATTGCGGCCCAATGGTGCTTGATGCGCTGATCAAAATCAAAAATGAAAAAGATAGCAGCCTTACTTTCCGCCGGTCGTGCCGCGAGGGAATTTGTGGCTCTTGCTCGATGAATATTGATGGCACCAATACGCTTGCGTGTTTGAAAAGCATCAGCGATGTCAAAGGCGATGTTAAAATCTATCCATTGCCACATATGCCTGTCGTCAAGGATTTGGTTCCCGATCTCAGCAATGCCTATCGGCAATTGACCTCGATTGAGCCTTGGCTGAAGAACGATAGCGAAGTGGCTGATGGCGGCGAGCGGCGGCAATCACCTGCTGAGCGTGAACAGCTAGACGGTTTGTGGGAATGTGTTTTGTGCTTTAGCTGTTCGACCGCCTGCCCAAGCTATTGGTGGAATAGTGATGAATATCTTGGCCCAGCTGTTTTGTTGCAGGCCTATCGCTGGATTTCGGATAGCCGTGATGAACAAAAACGCGAACGGCTTGACGCGCTTGATGACAGCTTTTCGCTGTACCGCTGCCATACGATTATGAATTGTGCAAAAACCTGTCCAAAGGGATTGAATCCGGGCAAGGCGATTGCGGGCATTAAAAGCGAGATGGCACAACGGTAATTTCCGGCGTAGGGTTTTGGTCAAAGTCACAAGCTGGTAAATCATTATGACGAATGGCCAAAACGACCATCGCCTTTATCCAAGCCAAAAACTGGCCGCAAAGATTGACGCCAAAGTCCTGCACGCCGATCCGGCACAGGCAGCAATTGCCATACTTCTTGACCAGCTGATTGATAGATTGCAGACAGCCGCATTGTTACGCCGCAAATGGCCAATGATGATCCGCCAAATAATCGGCAGCCTATTTGGCTGGATGTTGTTGCCTGATCAAGCACCGGTCAAAGGTATGTATATCTATGGCGGGGTTGGCCGCGGCAAAACCATGCTGATGGATATGTTCCATGAGTCGGTTGCCGCACAAGGGCTGGATCGGCCAAATCTGCCTGCCATTTGGCGACTTCATTTCCATGATTTTATGGTTCTGGCGCAAGATGTGATTCACCAAGCGCGAAGCAAGGGAGCTGATGATCCGATTGAAATGGCGGCTGCCGATCTGGCTCGGCGCGGCGCGGTGCTTTGTTTTGATGAAATGGAGGTGCGCGATATCGCCGATGCGATGATTTTGGCGCGGTTATTTTTGGGCATGTTGAAACGTGGCGTCATTGTTGTTGCCACTTCGAACCGGCATGCGGATGATCTGTATAAAGACGGGCTTCATCGCGACCGGTTTTTGCCATTCATTGATCTTTTGAAACAGCGATGTGAGATGTGCCAGCTTGATGATGGCACTGACTGGCGCGGCGCGGTTCTCGCTCATTTGCCAGCATGGCATGTGCCGGCACAAACGGCTCGTCCGCAGTTGGAGTTGGCTTTTGACAAGCTTGCTGGCGGTGCGGCAATCACGGCTGAAACGATTTGCGTTGCAGGGCGTGATATTACCATCGAACGTGCGGCGGTTGATGTTGGCTTTGCCAGTTTTGCCAGCCTGTGTGATGTGCCACTTGGCGCGCGTGACTATCTTGCCATTGCTGGCCGGTTTGCCGGTCTTGTGTTAAGCGATGTACCGCAATTTACCGATGCCAATGAAAATGTCGCCCGCCGTTTTATGTGGCTGATTGATGCGCTTTATGATCGTGGCCGGTTTTTAATTGCTTCGGCTGATGCCGATATTGGCAATCTTTATCAAGGCCATCAATGGCAATTTGAATTTGCCCGCACCGCATCACGGCTTGGTGAAATGGCAAAGCGTGGTAGGATAAAAGACAGCGTATAAAGACCCGTCATTTATCTGCTCAAACACCTGTTTTTTTGGGTTTGTTCTTGTATGTTATTTGATTGTTATGTAAACCAAAAACACGTGCTTCGCGGGGCGGTATAGCCTCAAAAGATGGCGGGGTGCGATTTCTCCCTGCAATTTATGGAAATCATTGATATGGCACGAAATAAAATCTCTCTTATTGGAGCTGGTAATATTGGCGGTACTTTGGCGCTTCTGGCCGGGCTAAAAGAGCTTGGCGATGTGGTACTTTTCGACATTGCCGAAGGCATCCCGCAAGGCAAGGCGCTTGATATTGTGCAGGCAAGCCCAATTGAGGGTTTTAACGCAAATGTGTCTGGCGCCAATGATTACGCCGCGCTGGCTGGAAGTGATGTGGTGATTGTGACCGCTGGTGTGGCGCGAAAACCAGGCATGAGCCGCGATGATTTGATTGGCATCAATACCAAAGTGATGCATCAGGTTGGCGCTGGCATTAAGGGTCATTGTCCGGATGCATTTGTGATTTGTATCACCAACCCGCTTGATGTGATGGTTGGTATTTTGCAAAAGGCATCTGGCCTGCCGACCAACATGGTTGTTGGCATGGCTGGTGTTCTTGACTCGGCACGGTTCCGCCTGTTCTTGGCTGAAGAATTTGATGTGTCGGTTGAAGACGTGACAGCTTTTGTTCTTGGCGGACATGGCGATACGATGGTGCCGCTTGTGCGTTATTCGGCTGTTGCCGGTATTCCGGTTCCTGATCTGATCAAGATGGGCTGGTCAACCGATACGAAAATTGCCGAAATCGTTCAGCGTACCCGTGATGGTGGCGCTGAAATCGTTGGGCTATTGAAAACCGGGTCGGCCTTTTATGCACCAGCATCATCGGCGATTGATATGGCTGATGCCTATTTAAAAGACAAAAAGCGGCTTTTGCCATGTGCGGCCTATGTTGATGGCGCTTATGGTCTGAACGGGCTTTATGTTGGTGTGCCGGTTATTCTTGGTGCCAATGGTGTCGAGCGAATTGTTGAAATTGCCCTTGATGCTGACGAGCAGGCAATGTTCGATAATTCGGTTGCGGCGGTCAAGGCCTTGAATGAGGTTGTTGATAATCTCTAGGCATCTGGCCTTTGCGCTAGACGCTTTTAACAAACCAGGGGGCTGGTGATTTTGGCCTTCTGGCTAATGACCTAAAACTGGTCTTGATGGGCTGGCTGGGGAGGATTTTTCACCCAACCGCACAGTATTGATTGCCATAAGGTAGGAATTCTCTATACGGTTTGAATTATTGGAATTAACGAATAGACTAACCTTTGTGTTTGAGCCTTTAACACGCTAGGAAATGTGAATTGTTTGATGGATGATATTGCTTCTAATGTTGATGATTTGGTAGCCGCCACCGAGATTGATTTTAGCCTCCTTTCTGGCGCAAATGCTACATTCATAGCTGAAATGAATAAGGCGTGGCGTGACAATCAATCATCGGTTGACCGGCACTGGGCAGCCTATTTCGAACAGCTTGGCAAGGCAGCTGATTTTGGTGCGGACATCGAAGCTGGCCCTAGTTGGGGGCGCCCACAAAGCCGCGTCGTTGGCGCGGTTGATGCCGATGCATCAATCAAGGCAGTGGCACAGGCGCATAAATCAGGACGTAATATCAATGCTGCTGATATACGGGCAGCAACGCTGGACTCCCTGCGCGCTGTGATGCTCATTCGTGCATACAGAAGTAATGGACATCTTTTGGCAGCGCTAGACCCTTTGGCTCTTGAAGAGCCAGACCTGCATCCTGAGCTTGACCCGGCAAGCTATGGCTTTGGCGATGATGATTGGGAACGACCAATATTCATTGATAATGTTTTAGGACTTGAAACAGCTACATTGACTGAAATAATTGCCCGGCTCCGTCAAACCTATTGTGGAACAATCGGCGTTGAGTTTATGCACGTTCAGGATCCAAAACAAAAAGCTTGGATCCAAGAGCGGATTGAGTCCATCAACAATCAGACTGACTTTACGCTGAGGGGTAAATCAGCAATTTATGAGCGGCTTGTTGATGCAGATGAGTTTGGTAAATACCTCCATAAAAAATTTCCGGGCACGAAAAGATTTGGGTTGGATGGCAGTGAGGCTGTCATTCCTGCTTTAGAACAAATATTAAAGCGAGGTAGCCAACTTGGACTGAGAGAAGTCGTTGTTGGAATGGCGCATCGTGGACGGTTGAACATTTTGCACAACGTACTGCAAAAGCCTTTTCGCGCAATCATTTCTGAGTTTCATGGGAAATCGGCAACACCTGAAGATATTGGCATTTCAGGAGATGTTAAATATCACATGGGCGCCTCTGCTGATCGCGTTTTTGATGATATGAAAGTACATTTGTCATTGGCGCCTAACCCATCGCACCTTGAAATTGTTGACCCTGTCGTTGTAGGGCGCGTTCGTGCTAAACAGCAGCAATTAGGTGACGTTGATCGAACAAAGGTTTTGGGTATCCTGTTGCATGGGGATGCTGCCTTTGCGGGCCAAGGCGTAGTTGGTGAGACCTTCGCTTTTTCCGCGTTGCGTGGGTATCGAACCGGCGGCACGATTCATATTATTGTCAACAATCAGATTGGTTTTACAACCAGTCCTCAATACTCGCGCTCATCGCCCTACCCAACAGACGTAGCAAAAATGGTAATGACGCCAATCTTCCATGTGAACGGAGATGATCCGGAAGCAGTTATCCATGTGGCACGAATAGCTACTGAGTTTCGTCAAACATTTGGCTCTGATGTTGTTATTGATATGTTCTGTTATCGCAGATTTGGGCATAATGAAGGTGACGAACCAATGTTCACACAGCCTTTAATGTACAAAGAAATTGAGGCACACAAATCAGTTAGGGAAATTTATGCCAATCGTCTGATTAAAGAGGGTGTTTATGATGTCAATAGCGCACAAAAGGTAATCGATGACCGCATAGCTTATCTTGATGCAGAGTTTGAAGCCGGTACAAATTACCTGCCTAACAAAGCTGACTGGCTTGAGGGAAAGTGGGCTGGCATGGTTTCAGCGCATGGCGAAGATCGACGTGGAGATACAGCGGTTAGCCCAGAGCTGCTTAGCCGTATAGGCAAAACTATGACAACCCCGCCTGAAAGATTAAAACTCAATTCAAAGCTTTTGCGAATATTAAAAGGTCGAGCTGAAAGCATTAGCTCTGGTCAGAATATTGATTGGGCAACGGCAGAGCATTTGGCTTTTGGCTCATTGTTGCTCGAAGGAAACCCTGTACGTCTCTCTGGTCAAGATTCTGGGCGCGGCACTTTTAGCCAGCGCCATTCTGTTTTTGTGGACCAATTTACCGAAGAGCGCTACATCCCTCTGGCCAACCTTGGTCCAGAACAGGCAATGTTTGAAGTGATTGATTCCCCTCTCTCTGAGGCGTCTGTTATGGGCTTCGAATATGGTTTTTCCCAAGCTGAACCAAACGCTTTGGTTATGTGGGAGGCTCAGTTTGGCGACTTTGCAAATGGAGCCCAGGTTGTAATCGATCAGTTTATTTCATCAGGTGAGGCCAAATGGCTTCGGATGAGCGGTTTGGTCTTGTTGCTGCCTCACGGGTATGAGGGGCAGGGACCAGAGCATTCATCTGCCAGGCTTGAGCGCTATTTACAGCTTTGCGCCGAGGATAATATGCAGGTAGTCAACTGCACTACCCCAGCTAACCATTTTCATGTTTTACGTCGTCAGCTTCGAAGAGACTTTAGAAAACCTCTTGTTGCAATGACACCAAAATCCTTATTGCGTCATCGCTCGGCTGTCTCAAGTTTGGAAGATTTGGGCCCAGGTACAACATTCCACCGGTTGATTGATGAACGTGGTGGTAATGTTAAACATGGTGCAGCTAAACGGATTGTCATGTGCTCAGGCAAGGTCTACTTCGATTTGGCAGATGCTCGTGACTCTGCGGAGGCCTGGGAAATTGAAATTTTGCGCGTTGAGCAATTATACCCATTTCCATCAAAAACAATTTTAGAACTATTAGCTAAAACCCCTAATGCCGAAGTTATATGGTGTCAGGAAGAGCCCAAAAATATGGGTGGGTGGACATTTGTGCGTGATTTTATTGAGGGTGCGATGCAAGCGGCTGGTATGCAACAAAGTCGGTTAAAATATGCCGGTCGCGCTGCCGCTGCATCGCCAGCCACTGGTTCTTTTGCACGTCATGTGAAAGAACAGAAGCAACTTGTTGCGGAGGCGCTTGGCCCAATGGTGGCTGCAACCCAAAAAACCGGTTCAACAAAGAAATAAACTGAGCTTTTTTAAAGTAGGTTTTTAGACAAGGTACCGTAGGAGGGTGCTTACAATGTCAATTGATATTCATGTTCCAACACTTGGTGAGTCAATCAGCGATGCAACGATTGCTCGCTGGATAAAGAAGGCTGGCGACGCGGTCGCCGCAGATGAACCGATTGTTGAGCTTGAGACGGATAAGGTGACATTGGAAGTGCCGTCACCGGTTGCTGGCAAGCTTGGTGAAATCATCGCCGCTGAAGGTGAAACCGTTGAAGTTGGCGCGCTTTTGGCGCGTGTTGAAGAAGGCGCGGCTGGTGCCAAACTGGCTGCAGAACAAGATGTGCAAAAATCAGCCCTGGCAAAATCAGCGCCAGCAAAAGTGGCAGATGAAATCCCTACCCCGATTGCAGTGGCGGCATCTGCGCCAGCGGCAATTGACAGTTCTGACCTGTCACCCGCAGTGCGGCGGCTGGTTGATGAACATAAACTCAATCCGGCAAATATTGCGGCAACAGGTGTTGGCGGGCGTTTGACCAAGGCCGATGTTTTGGCGGCGATCAACAAGCCGCAGGCTACACTGGCGCAAACCGTTATGGCAACTGCAAATGCGCCAACATCACCACGGGCAACACCGCGGGCGGTTGATGCGGCGCGTGAAGAGCGTGTTCGCATGTCGAAATTGCGGCAGGTCATTGCCGCACGGCTGAAAGCGGCGCAAAATAGCGCGGCGATGCTGACCACCTTTAACGAGGTGGATATGTCGTCGCTGATGAAATTGCGGGGTGATTATAAAGAGGCATTCGAAGCCGCGCATGAAGTACGGCTTGGTTTTATGGGTGTGTTTGTGCAGGCAGCCATTCAGGCGCTCCGTGAATTTCCGGCGGTAAATGCCGAAATTGATGGCACTGATATTATCTATAAGAATTACTATAATATCGGAGTTGCTGTTGGCACGCCGCAAGGGCTTGTTGTGCCGGTCATCAAAGATGCTGGTGAAATGAGTTTGGCCGATACCGAACGGGCAATCTCGGATTTTGGTATTCGTGCGCGCGATGGCAAAATTGCGCCCGATGATATGGCTGGCGGCACCTTCACCATTTCGAATGGCGGTGTTTACGGGTCAATGATGTCAACCCCGATTTTGAACCCGCCACAAAGCGGTATTCTTGGCATGCATAAGATCGAAAAGCGCGCAGTTGTGATTGATGACCAGATTGTGATTCGCCCGATGATGTATTTGGCCTTATCATATGACCATCGTATTATTGATGGTCGCGAGGCTGTATCATTTCTGGCACGGATCAAGGAAATGGTCGAAGACCCGCGCCGTTTGTTAATGGGCGTCTAGCGGCATACATTGCAAAACCGCTTTGCAAAATTTGCCGGCAAAAAGGAAAAAAAGATGCAGAATAACAGCTTTGATCTCATCATTATTGGTGCTGGCCCGGGCGGTTATGTTGGGGCGATTCGCGCTTCCCAACTTGGGATGAATGTTGCCTGCATCGAAAAACGGCCAACGCTTGGCGGCACCTGTTTGAATGTTGGCTGTATTCCGTCAAAGGCGCTTTTGAATGCGTCCGAGCATTTTGCAAATGCCGCATCAGGCACGCTTGGCAAATTAGGCATATCGGTTGGATCGGTTGCGCTTGATCTCAAACAGATGATGCAATCGAAAAGCGATATTGTTGACACGCTGACCGGCGGCATTGATTTTCTGTTCAAGAAAAACAAAATCACCCGCCTTGAAGGAAGCGCAACCCTTACTGGCGCGGGAAGCGTGACCATTGTCGATGGTAAGGATAAAGGCGATTATAAAGCTGGCAAAATCATGATTGCCACCGGCAGTCACCCCTCCAGCCTTCCCGGCATTACCATTGATGAAAAACATATTGTCAGCTCAACCGGCGCTTTGAGCTTTGAAACCTTGCCAAAGAAAATGGTGGTGATTGGCGCAGGCTACATCGGGCTTGAGCTTGGTACGGTTTGGGCGCGCCTTGGTGCCGAGGTTGAAGTCATCGAGTTTTTGCCGCGAATCTTGCCTGGAATGGATGCTGAAATCGCCAAGAAATTTATGACCATTGCCAAAAAGCAGGGCTTAAAATTCCGTCTCAGCACCTCGGTAAAATCGGCTAAAGCTGGAAAAAATGGCGTTAGTCTGACAGTCACCCCTGCCAATGGCGGTGATGAAGAAACCATAAAGGCTGGTATTGCGCTTGTTTCGGTTGGACGACATCCGGCAACAGACGGGCTTGGGCTTGAAAAGATGGGTGTTACCATGACACCGCGTGGCCGCATTGCGGTTGATGCACGTTTTGAGACCAGTATCGAAGATATCTATGCCATTGGTGATGTGATTGACGGGCCAATGCTGGCGCATAAGGCCGAAGAAGATGCGGTTGCCGCTGTTGAAATGATGGCTGGCAAGCCGGGTCATGTTGATTATGATCTGGTGCCGGGCATTGTTTATACCGCACCGGAAATTGCCACTTTGGGAAAATCTGAAGAAGCATTGACCGAAGCTGGTATTGATTTTGCCAAGGGTGTGTTTCCGTTTTCGGCAAACAGCCGTGCGCGGGCGCAAGGACATAGCGATGGGTTTGTGAAAATTCTGGCATGTGCAAAAACTGACAGGATTCTTGGTGTTCATATAATCGGCCATGAGGCCGGAACGGTGATCCATGAATGCGCCACCGCCATGGCTTTTGGTGCCTCAGCCGAAGATATTGCCCGCACCTGTCATGGTCATCCAACTTTGAATGAGGCCGTCAAAGAAGCCGCACTGGCGGTTGACGGTCGCGCCATCCATATCTAGCTAGTTTTATGTGATTGCCAAGGGTGTAGTTTGCGGGCACATGCGTTTAGCGTTGCGCGCGTGGATGTGTGTCGCGGTGGATTTGGATTAGATGGGTTTCATCAACATGGGTGTAGCGCTGAGTTGTTGATAGGCTGGCATGGCCAAGCAATTCCTGAATGGCGCGAAGATCGCCACCATTGCCAAGAAGATGTGTTGCAAAGGCATGGCGCAAACTATGCGGTGTGACATGCGATGGCAGATCAAGCTCGACACGCAATCCTTCAAGCAAACGTTGAACCGCGCGTGCACCAAGCTGCTTGCCGCGGCTGCTGACAAATAATGGCGCTTGCGCCCCACCATCAAATGGGCAGTCATTGAGATAATCATCAACCGCTTCGCTGGCTGCTTTTAGCACCGGTACATCGCGCATTTTATCGCCCTTGCCGGTAATGGTAAGCCAGTCACCAAGTGGCGCGTCTTTACGGCAAAGGCCAAGCGCCTCGGAAATGCGTAATCCGGCACCATAAAGCAGCATCAATACGGCAAAATCGCGCTTTTTGACCCAATCGGCACCGCGCCGGTTAAAAATGGCCTGAAGTAGAGCGTGGGTATCATCGACCGACATTGATTTTGGAACGGCGCGCGGTGGTTGCGGCGCGCGTAACCAGCCAAGTTCGGGAACATCAATGAGTTTGTTGCGGCCGCAAAACCGATAAAAGCTGCGCACCGAGGATACCCGTCGTGCAATCGTTGTTCGCGCAAGCTGGCGTGATGCCATATGTGCGAGCCAGCCACGAAATATTTGGCGCGATAGCGGCGCATTGGCCGCGTTTGCGCCAGCGCTAAGATAGCTGGAAAAATCATCAAGATCGCGTTCATAAGCATCAAGCGTGTTTGACCCATAGCGTTTTTCACTGGCAAGCCAGCGAAGCCATGCTGCCCGATGTGCCGCCGCAATCATCGTGAATTCACCTGCAATTCCAGCCTTGCCGCCAAGGTGACGCCAACCATTTCGGCAAGAAGAACAAGAAGGTCACTGCCAAGATCGGGATGAAAACTATTGGCGGTTTTGCCGCCAAGCAATAACAGGCATTGCGATACCGGATCGGGAAGCTGATCGGGAAGCCGGATAATCGCAAGGCTCTGGGCTGGTTTGATCAGCAGCTTCTGGGCGGCCTCATTTGGTAGACCCAAAAACATCCCGCAGTTTTCAGTAGCTTTGTCAATCTGATCTGCTGGATGCACCATCAGCCCCATACCAAGCGCATCCGGAATTGCCGCTTCGGATTCGCTAATCAATTGGCATTGGTTCAGGTCAAAAATCACCGGAAATTCGGTTTTAATCACCTGACACATGCCAGCAAGATCGGTGCTGGCAAGAAGCCCCAATGTGGCGTGATGAAGCCGTGTCCAGCTAAGCATGTTTTCGGCGGCCACATGCAAAAGCGATTGATGTGTCTGGCTTAATTTGCGGGCATCCTGCCGGGCCTTGGCGGCCAGTGCTGGAATCAGATTCACCACCTTATCGTCAATTTTATCATTGGTCTCGATCTTGGTGCCAACCGCGGTGATACAGGCCGCAAGCAGTTCAGGCTGGGCTGCTAGCAATTTCGACATTGCGTCAGGATTATCTGTCAAAAAGTGGGCAATATCTTTGGCGGTGATTGTTTTCTTAGATTTATCGTTTGCCATAATACTGCCTCTGCTTGGCGTTTCCTATGTGGCTAAGCCCGTTAGGACCGCGCCTATAAAATCGATTGGCCAGTTGCTTGCCAGTCTTTCAGAAAAGTGTCCAGACCACTATCGGTTAGCGGATGATGATAAAGCGCGGTCAAAATCTTTGGTGGCAAAGTCACCACATCGGCCCCCATCAGGGCGGCGTCAACGACGTGCTGGGTGCTTCGAACCGAGGCAACCAAAACCTCCGTATCATAATCATAATTTGCATAGATGCTGCAAATCTCTTCGATCAGCCCCATACCGTCGCGGCCGATATCGTCAAGCCGCCCGACAAAGGGTGAAATGAATTTCGCGCCTGCCTTGGCCGCCAGCAAGGCCTGCCCAGCGGTAAAACACAATGTAACATTTACATCGGTGCCAGCATCGCTAAGCGCGCGGCACGTCATCAACCCGTCACGGGTCAATGGCACTTTTACTGTTACATTTGGGGCGATGGTGGCCAGCTTTTGGCCTTCGGTAAGCATTGTTTTAAAATCAGTTGCCGTGACTTCGCCGCTAACCGGCCCGTCAACAAGGCTGCAGATTTCGGCAATCGTCTCAAGAATATTGCGTCCTGATTTGGCAATCAAAGATGGATTTGTTGTGACTCCATCAACGAACCCAGTATCACAAAGTGCGGTGATCTCGCCAATATCGGCGCTATCGAGGAAAATTTTCATGTCATTGTCCCTGTTTTAACTGGATTGATGCTTGCGCTTTTTCTGCGCTCCACGCAAGTTTACTTGAAGCAACCGCGCAAATCCACAATCTTAAAATAACCGTTGTTCAGCTTGTTATGATGGCGGATAGCTCCATAGGATCCAATGTTTATATTGATTTGTCATGAGTGAATCTGTTGGCATGGCGTCGCATTCGGCGCTGTCCGTTGCGGTGGCAGCGCCAGTTGGCGGGATTTATGATTATCTGGCAGGTCCAGCCGTTGGTGCGGTGCGTGGCGCTATTGTCATGGTTCCATTTGGTGGGCGACATTTACCCGGCATCGTGATGGGAGCGGCGATTGGTGATGTGCCGGTGGCCAAGCTTCGGGCGGTTGAAAGTTTGGTGACTTTGCCGCCGCTGTCAGATGGGCTTGTCCAATTTATCGAACGCGTTGCCGTTTGGACAATGGCACCGTTGGGTGCGGTGGTCAAAATGGTGCTTAGCCAGCCAGCCGCCTTTGATCGTTCGCCCCAGCAAAAACGCTATTCGATTGGCTCGCCAGCAGATGAAGCCCGGCTTACCGCGGCGCGGCAGCATGTTCTTAATTACCTCGCCAAAACTGAGGCATCCGCTGCGTCCGATCATCAGGCTGAGACGGTTGGTGTAACGGCGGCGATGATTACGGCTGCTTGCGGTGCCAGTCAGGCAGTCATTAATGGCATGGAAACGGCAGGCCTGTTGCAGGTCAAATTCGTCTCGGCCGATCAACCGCCGCCTTTGCCGCGGCATGATCTTGATCATGTCACCTTGACATCGGATCAACAGCAAGCTGCCGTTCATTTGCGCGGCACAGTTGGCTATGGTTTTCAGGCCTGCCTTCTTGACGGGGTTACCGGATCGGGCAAGACCGAGGTTTATTTCGAGGCGGTTGAAGCGGCGATTGCCGCAGGCCAGCAAGTTTTGATTCTGCTTCCCGAAATTGCCCTATCAGCGGCGTGGCGGGCCCGG
>CAJYBL010000015.1 GCA_913064995.1 uncultured Alphaproteobacteria bacterium | reverse complement strand
TTAAAAAAGAAGAAAATTATGAATATAAAATTTTCTTTTAGTTTCTTAAAATTTTTAACTAATTATGTTCCACTACCAAAAAAGTTATTAAATTTTATTTTAATAATTTCTTCTAGAATTTTTGCTGTATTTTCCATCGTGCCGATAAATTGGCTGGCAACGCTCAGCAATCCCGCCGCCACCGCTGATTGCATGGCCTCCGGAGCAGAGAGATAGGTCATGCGGGCGGCGATTGCACTCGGGGTAAATCCATGTTCCATTAAGGTGACAAGCACCGCATCCAAAATTGCGCGTTGGCCAGCCGATGGGGCAACCCCCATAATATGATAAAACATGGCATCGGTGAAACTCATATTTCCCATCACATCTTCGACAAGATTTTTGTCGCGAAGAAACAAAGCTTCATTTGTGTGGGTGGATAGTTTTGTTTCGGCCATGGAAAAGCTCCCTGTTTATTGCAAAACTCTAAAAATCTGCGTTGATTCCCATCAATAGACCAGCCATCATCCTGCCGCGCATTGCCAGGCTGTCAATTTCAATATGCTCTTCAAGCGTATGATATTTGTCGCCAGCAACCCCAAGACCGTCAAGCGTCGGCACACCCATTGCACCAGTAAAATTACCGTCGCTACCACCGCCTGAACTTTCATGACGAAATGGCTGGCCTAGCTGCGTGGCAAGATTATTGGCCAACTCAACAAGTTTCAGGCCAGCTGTCGACGGTGTCCAGACAGGCCTTGTTAGGCCAAGTTTGATCTTGGTGGTAACTTCGCTATCTGGATCATTATGATCAAGCATTCTGGCAATGCCATCATCTAGGTCTTCTTGGCGTTTTGACATTGATAGTACCTCAGCGCTGGCTTTTGATGAAACGCAATTCACCCATTTTCCGGCGTTAATAACACCGACTGAAAAGCTGCAATCCTCACTTGTCATGGCTTCGATATCGATAATTTTTTCGGCCATTTTACGGATTGCTGAACGCCCTTCAGACAGCCGCAATCCGGCATGGCTTGGTCTGCCATAGGTGGTGACATCATAGCGGGCTACAGCATAGCGGCCAGATGTGACGCCATTACCTTTTCGTGCTGGTTCAGGTATCAAGACCGCCTTCGCCCGCGCGGCTTCGGCTTCGATAAGTGTGCGGGTGTGTGGTGATCCAATTTCCTCGTCCGAGGTGAAGAGGACGGTGATGGGAAGTGGCGTTTCAAGTCCGGCCTTTTGCAGCTGGCGGATCGCCTCTAGTGCCAGATAATTACCACCCTTCATATCGCAAATGCCGGGGCCATAGCAGCGGTTACCATCTCGTTTAAACGGCAATTCTGTCAGCGTGCCAAGTGGGTGAACAGTATCCATATGGCCAATAATCAAAATTCCGGGCTGGTCAGATTTTTGATGGGCAAAACGCGCGCGAATACAATCACCAATTGAGGAATGCGATGAAATGCGCTCAATTGATGCCCCCATAACTGCAAGATCATGTGCGGCAATATCCTGCATCCGGTTCACCGCCGCCGGATCATAGCTGGGGCTTTCGCACAAAACCCAGGGCTTTAATCCGGCAAGCATATCCTCATCATTAAAACTTAGATGCGCCATATTCATGGTTGTCCTCCATTTTGCCGGTTACTTGATTTATCTTCCAGTTCAATCATAACGTTAGCGTGCCGATCATCACAAAACCAGCCACTAGCTGATAATAATTTACCATCAATAGCTTAAAAGAGTTCACTGGCAAGAATTTCAAAAACCTGATTAAGTCGGTAATGGAATAGGTAGGTAATTCGTGAAGGAAAGTATGATGACGCGTTGTATGATTTCGGCACCACAGCCAGAAGCGGTAGAGGCTGGTCTGGATATTTTTAAAGCTGGCGGCAATGTAATGGATGCGGCTATCGCAGCCGCATTTGTCCAAACAGTTGTTGATCCACAAATGTGCGGTATTGCCGGTTTTGGCTCGATGCAAATCTTTATGCCAGAAAAAGATATTCACAGTTTCATTGATTTTCACGGTAAGGCGCCTAAAGCAAGCAAGCCAGATATGTGGGAACATCTGATTGAACGTGAATGTGATGATGGCTTCGGTTTTGTGCTCACGGGCCAGGTTAACGAATTTGGTTATCAATCGATGACATCGCCAATGACACTGCAGGCGTTTAACACCGCGCTGCAACGCCATGGCACAATGTCGCTGGGTCAGATTTTGCAACCGGCGATTAATTATTGCATCCATGGGTTTGCGGTTCGACCAAGAGTTCTGGGATTTTGGCTTCAGCCGGCACAGGCAGGTCGTATTGAACGGATCGCCGTGGTGAATAAACTTGATGCGGCCCGCAAAATCTATTTAAGCGAAAATGGTGCACTTTTGAATGTTGGCGATATTCTGAAAAATCCAGATATGGGCCGACTTTACCAACGGATTGCGAACGAAGGCATTGGTATTTTTTACGATGGCGACGTCGCTGATTTGATTGCTGCCGATATGAAAGCCAATGGTGGACTACTGACGAGGGATGATCTGGTCGATTGTGCGCCAACCGATCTGCCTCCTCTGATTGGCAAATATCGAGGCTTTGATGTAGCCACCAACCAATTACCGGGTGGCGGTTTGATGATCTTGGAAATGCTTAATATTCTAGAGCATTTTGATTTGGCTGCTATGGGGCATAATTCGGCGCAATATATCGCAACGGTTGCCGAGGCCATGAAATATGCCACGATCGATAAAGACCAGTTTATGGGTGATCCAAATTTCATTGATGTGCCGCAAGACCTGCTGGCGAGTAAAGCGAGGGCAGCCGAGTTTGTTGCAAAGATTCGTGCTGGCGAAAAAGCTGATATTGTGCGGCTAAATTCAGGCGCGCCCGAAAGTAAGGACACAACGCATCTGGTTGTTGCTGATTCTGCTGGCAACGTTGTTAACGTTACGCATTCGCTTGGATCAAGCTCGGGAGTGATTACTGACGGGCTTGGCTTTATGTATAATAATTGCATGATGGTGTTTGACCCAAGGCCCGGCCATGTCGGCAGTCTTGCCCCGGGCAAAGCCCGCTTTACGGCGATGTGCCCAACGATTCTGTCGAAGGATGGAAAGCCATTTTTGGCGTTGGGTGCGCCTGGTGGTACCACCATAACCATGGGGGTTCTGCAGACTATTTTAAACGCGGTTGATTTTCGTATGAGCGCACAAGACGCGGTGTCTGCGCCGCGCTTCTGTGCAACGTCTAATGTGATTGAATTGACCAATCGGATTCTGCGCGGTGTCGAGCGTGATCTAAATCAAGACGGATATGTAACACGGCGCTATGCCGCCAGTTATATCACCCCAATCTTACATGCTATTAGACTGCAAGATGGCAAGCTTGATGGTGGAGCTGATCCAGCTGGTGATGGCATGGCAGCCTCATGCTGAAGCGACTGCTTGCAAGCAGGGGTGTTAGAGGCCGGTTTTGGTTGGTTTCGTGGCCAGCGCCATAATTGTTTCGGCAATGAATTTTGCGCGCACCGACAGGCTGTCAACCTGCATCCACTCATCTGGTCGGTGATAGTTTCCACCAATTGGCCCAACACCGCAAATTACCGGCGTACCAACATTAGCAATAAACCCGCTATCTGCGCATCCACCTGAATGTTCTCCTGTCACAATAAAACCATTATCTGCTGCTTTTTTTACGTAAAGATCAAACAGTTCAACTGATTGTGGCGAGGGGTTTAGTGGGTGAAACTCGCCTTTGATAACCATGTCTGAGCTGGTGCCATCAACACTTGTCGTCGTACAAATTTTCTGCACTTTTTCAAAAATCTTAGCGCGGTCGGCACTGTCGCGATAGCGGATGTCGATGCCGCAACTCGCTTCGGCGGCAACCGTGTTAACCGACTGGCCGCCGGCTATTAGTCCGACATTAATTGTGATACCGCGGTCAAAATCGGTCAGTGCGTGCAATGCCTGTACTTTACGAGCCATCTCTTCGATTGCACTGCGACCATCTTCGAAAAACCCGCCTGAGTGTGCTGCAACGCCGCTAATTTCGCAATGGCAGAATATGCCGCCTTTGCGCTTTGTAACAATGTTTCCATTCGGTCGTCCGGGCTCACTGTTAAACGCAAGACGCGCTTTTTTTGCTTCGGTGATAATTACATCTTGGGATGTTGGCGAGCCGATTTCCTCGTCGCCGGTAAATAGCCCGACAAGAGGATTTGGGTGCCCACCAAATTTTTGAAAGGCTGCCAGAATAAATGCGTTGATTACAAGACCGGGTTTCATGTCAGCAACGCCCGGACCATAGGCTCTGCCATTTTCGATTCGGAATGGGCGTTTTTCAACCTCGCCCGTTGGAAAAACAGTATCGCGATGGCCGCATAATAGGATCGGCCGATTCCCGTTGCCGCCAGCAACAACCGCGCGCATCGCATCACCATGGGTGGTGATTGGAATGGTTTCGTGCGGAATGGACTGGGCATCAAAAAATTCGGCAAGTCGATTTGCCACACGGTCAACGCCGGCTTTATCGAAACTGTTGCTATCGATATTTACCAGTTCGCCCAGTAAATCCAGCATATTGTCCTGTTGCGACTCCAGCCAGTCTATCACTTGGTTTGACATCGCTCTCTCCTTGTTCAGTTCGGTTACATAAATCACGCTTTTTCAATTAACAGGGCCTGTTTTTGCAGCGCATCTTTCTTTTCACGCATTTCTCGTCGGATCACATAGAATGATGAGGCAAAAATAATACTGGCGCCAACCCATGTCCATAAATCGGATAGCTCGTTAAACAGCAACCAGCCGAATAATACTGCAAAGGGTAATCTGGCATAATCAACACCTGCAACAAACGATGCATCGGCAAGTGAGTATGCTTTTGTCAAAGCAAAATGTCCTATAACTGCGAAGGGACCTGTTGCTATCAGGATCAGCCAAACCTCCTGATTGGGCCACTCCCAAACAATGATAGCCGGTATGAGCGCCATCGGCATCATGATTAGATGCGAGATAAAGACAATGATCAGCGGATTATCCTGTCTGGTTAGATGCTTGATGATGAGGGCCGAACAGCCCATGGCTAGCGCCGATAGAATAGCAACCCAATGACCAAGGCTAATATCGACAATGCCCGGACGAATAATAATCAGTGCGCCGACAAAACCCGTAAAGATCGCCACCCATCGCCGCATCCGTACCGTTTCACGAAGCACAAAGGCGGCTCCGATCGTGGTGAAAAGTGGGGCAAGAAAGCTAAGCGCGGTTTGCTCACCAATGGGGATCAGGGTCACCGCATAAAACCAGGTCCACATTGCTATCATGCCGGAAATTGATCGAACGATATAGGTTTTTAGCTGCCCCGTTGTGACCGTTTTAAACCCCAGATGCATTACCATTGGTAGCATAACCAGAAAGGCGAATAGCAGGCGACAAAATACCGTTTGAAACGCGTTCACCTCATATTGTCCCAAAAGCCTTCCAAGTGCGGCAAGAATTGATAATGCACAGCATGAAATCAGCATCCAGACAACTGATTGTAGCGCCGTATCTTTGCTCAACAGTCGCGTTAAAAGTGACGGTTTTTTTGGTTTAGGGTCAAAGGTCAAGATTAAATCCAATGGTGGGGAGCATGCCACAAATTTTGACGGTTGGGACACTGCTGATCATCAAACTATGTTGTGAGCTGGACAATCATGCAACTGAAAATGGACTCGCAAGATCATCGAGTGTTCTGCCCGTTAATCACATTTTTTTTCGCACCCACAAATTTAGACAACTTTCTCGACAGTTGGCGATAGGTATGATTAGATTTGAGAATAAAAAGCTATAACCGTGAACACAAGGGAGAGAAGTATGATTGTAAAAAAGTATTTTTCAACGTTTCTTGCTGGCACGTTGCTTGCAACGGGATTTGTATCTGTTGCACAGGCAGGCAAGTCTGATGATACGCTGAATGTAGCTATCGACAGAGAACTGGAATCCATTGATAATTATTATAATACAGCACGCGAAGGAATCGTGATCTCAAGAATGGTTTGGGATGGCCTGCTGTATCGGGATCCTAAAACTAATGAGTATTTACCTAATCTTGCTACATCCTTTAAATGGGTGGATTCCAAGACCATTGAATTTGATCTGCGCAAGGGTGTAAAGTTTCACAATGGTGAAAAATTTGATGCTGATGACGTGGTTTTTACGCTAAATTATCTTGCTGATCCGGCGAATGGCGCCAAGCCTGCTCGTAATGTCAATTGGTGGAAAAATGCCGAAAAGTTAGGCGAATATAAGGTTCAGCTAAACTTGAAAAAAGAATTTCCAGCTGCGCTAGAATTTCTTTCTGGCCCAATCGTCATGTACCCAAATGATTACTATAGCAAGGCAGGCCCAGAGGGGATGGCGCTCAAGCCAGTTGGAACAGGGCCCTATCAAGTTACAAGTGTTGAGCCGGGTAAGCGCTATAAATTCAAGAAATATGATGGCTACCATGCAGGCAGCCCAAAAGGATCTGCCAGCATTGGTAATATAGTCTTTCGGACAATCGCTGAGAGCAACACCCAGCTTGCAGAATTATTTTCTGGCGGCATTGATTGGATTTGGAAAGTAAAGCCTGATCAAGCAAAACGGATTGCTGCACAGGGCGCATTCACGACGAAAAACTCATCAACTATGCGCATTGGATATTTGAACTTTGATGCCATGGGTAGACATAGCAAAAACCCAATGAACGATGTTCGTGTACGACGCGCTATTGCTCATGCCATTGACCGTGAAGGCATCGTAAAGGCGCTTGTGCAAGGCGAATCAATGGTTGTTAATTCGCTTTGCTTTCCGTCGCAATTTGGATGTGCACAAGACATAAAGTCTTACGATTACAACCCAGAAAAAGCAAAAAAGCTGTTGGCAGAGGCTGGTTATCCAAATGGATTTGAAACTCCATTCTTGGCGTATAGAAACCGAGATTTTGCTGAGGCCATGATCAACAACTTAAATGCAGTGGGCATTACTACAAAGTTTGAGTATTTGAAATATGCTGCCTTCAGGGACAAGGTTCAAGATGGTGGTGCACCATTTAATTTTGGAACTTGGGGATCATATTCAATCAATGACGTTTCGGCGATCACCAGCCATTTTCAGTCAGGTGGCAAGGATGATTACTCAAAAGACCCGGAAGTGATCAAACAGCTAGGGATTGGTGACACATCTGTCGATCCTGCGGTCCGCAAGGCAGCATATAAAGCGGCCTTATCTCGGATCTCTGAAGAAGTGTTTATGTTTCCACTCTGGTCTTACAACACTTGGTATGCCTTCTCAAAAGATGTTGATTTCAACCCAACACCGGACGAGATTCCGAGGTTTTTCACTGCAAAGTGGCTGTAAAATCAAGCGTCACCTGCGTGTTAATCTGATGCGCAGGTGACCATTCGGTTTCTTTTGAGAGTTTTTAAAATGCTGTATTACACGCTAAAGCGCCTTGGTCTTGCAGGTCTAGTAGCGCTCACTGTTTCATTTATCAGCTTTGGTTTGCTCTACATATCAAGCGATCCGGCAATTGCAATGGCCGGTGAAACAGCGTCAGACGCTGATATTGAAGCAATACGCCAGCTATATGGTTTTGACCGGCCTATATTGGTTCAGTATTTTGACTGGCTCCAACGCGCCATGAGTGGTGATCTAGGGAAAAGCTATTATTTCAGAACTGACGTCAGTGCGTTAATCGCTGAACGGCTCTCAACGACTATGACTTTGGGTGTGTCTGCAATTACATTTGCAATTGTGCTGTCAGTCCCGCTTGGTGTCGCAGCAGCAATTCGGCCAAACAGTCTAATTGACCGTATTGCACTTTTCCTGTCAGTAATGGGGCAGGCGCTACCAAGCTTTTGGTTTGCATTGATGCTAATCGTCTTTTTATCCGTCTCGCTTCGCTTATTGCCCACCTCGGGCTCAGATACATGGCAGCATTTTATCATGCCAACAATTGTTCTTGGATATTATGCGGCGCCAGCAATTATGCGGCTAACCCGAACTGGTATGCTTGAGGTCTTGAGTGCCGACTATATCCGAACGGCTCGCGCCAAGGGTCTAAGGCCTAGGGTTGTGCTGTTCAAGCACGCGCTTCGCAATGCGGTCATCCCTGTTGTCAGCCTTACCGCTGTTCAATTCGGTTTTATGCTTGGTGGTTCAATAGTTGTTGAAACGATTTTTGCTCTTCATGGCGCAGGTTTTCTTGCCTGGGAATCAATCACGCGGAATGATTTGCCAACAGTTCAGGGTCTTATTCTTGTTTTTTCACTTTTCTATATCGTGTTGACCTTTTTTGCTGATTTGTTGAATGCATGGCTTGACCCGCGGATTAGGATTAACTGATGTCTGAGATAGATAGTGAAGTTCTGGAAAGCCAAACGAAGAGTTCAGCCTTCAGGCGTCGGATATTAGGGCATCAGGGCGTTATGATTGGCGCGGCGATTGTATTGGCCGCTGTTCTAATCGCGCTCAGCGCTCCTTTTATTGCGCCCCATGATCCATATTACCAGGATTTGTTAAACCGCCTTGTTCCGCCCGTTTGGGACTCGAGGGGAAGCTGGGAACATATTCTGGGCACCGATCACCTTGGCCGTGATTATCTATCGCGCCTGATTTATGGAGCGAGAATATCACTGTTAATAGGTGTTGGCGCGGCTTTGATTTCAGGACTTATTGGCACTGTTCTTGGCGTTGCTGCTGGATATTTTGGCGGCCGCGTTGATATGGTTGTGACCTTTATGATTACAGTGCGGTTATCAATGCCGGTGGTGCTTGTGGCTCTTGCTGTTGTAGCGATTGTCGGCGGCTCGTTACAGGTGGTGATCATGGTCCTTGGGTTTTTGTTATGGGACCGGTTTGCCGTTGTCATGCGGTCGTCAACATTGCAAATTCGATCGATGGATTATGTGGCGGCGGCGCAGGCGGTGGGCTGCTCTACAACCCGTATTTTGACAACAGAAATCATGCCTAATGTGGTGAATAATCTGATTGTCATCGCAACATTAGAGATTGCTCATGCAATAATTTTGGAGGCAGCGCTGTCTTTTCTTGGTCTTGGCGTTCAGCCTCCATTACCATCTTGGGGACTGATGGTCTCTGAAGGAAAAGACATGATGTTGTTTGAGCCGTGGCTAATCACAATTCCAGGCGTAGCACTGTTCCTACTTGTGCTTGCGATAAACCTGCTTGGCGACGGTGCGCGCGATATAACGGCGCCTGAAAATAGAAATTAGAGGTTATTGGAATTAGGAGCTTGCTAGTGTCAAACCGAGTCCTAGATGTTGAGAATCTAACTGTTGATATTCCTTTGGCAACTGGAATTTTGCATGCGGTCGATGGTGTCAATCTTCATGTTGATCGAGGCGAAACGCTTTGCATCGTCGGTGAGTCTGGTTGTGGAAAGTCACTAACGTCATTGGCTTTAATGGATCTTTTGCCGACAAAAGCAGTCCGTAAAATCGAAAAATTGGAACTTAGTGGAACCAGCATTCTTGGCTACTCAGAACGTGAAATGTCTGACGTGCGTGGCAATAAAATGGGAATGATTTTTCAAGAGCCCATGACAAGCCTCAACCCTGCTTTTACCATTGGCAATCAGATGATCGAAACATTGTTGCGTCATCGAAATCTGTCGAATGATGCTGCGCGCGATCTGGCCAAGCTGATGCTGGAAAAGGTTGGTATTACTGCAGCCGAGCAGCGGCTTGGGCAATACCCGCATCAATTATCAGGTGGCCTGCGTCAGCGGGTGATGATTGCTATGACGTTATTATGTGAACCAGAATTGATCATTGCCGATGAGCCAACGACTGCACTTGATGTCACTATTCAGGCGCAAATTCTACTTTTGTTGAAAGAGTTGCAAAACGAATTTGATATGGGGTTGGTGCTAATTACCCATGACCTTGGCGTGGTTGCGCGGATTGCGACGCGTGTTGCAGTAATGTATGCGGGGCAGATTGTTGAGGAAGGAACAGCTAAGCAAATTTTTGAAAACCCACTTCATCCTTACACGCGTGGTCTGATGCGCTGCATTCCGGTTCCGGGTAAAACCAAACGCGGCGCGCCACTTGGATCAATTCCGGGCATGGTGCCATCATTGATTGGTGATTTTACCGGCTGCCGGTTTGCTGATCGCTGCGAATTGACAAGTGATATTTGCCGTCAAAGTGACGTTTCGCTTCGTGACCCAAATGTTAAGGCGCAGGCTTATCGCTGTATTCATGGCATCGAAATGCTGGCAAAAGGTGAGGTGGCGTGATGGCTGAATTGATGATCGATGCAAGGGATGTTACTTGTAGCTTTACCATCTCGCGGGGCATGTTTCGTGGCAAGCAACAGCTAAAGGCTGTGAATGGGGTGGATTTGACGGTTGAGCGCGGTGAAGTGCTGGCGCTTGTTGGCGAGTCCGGCTGTGGGAAAACAACCCTTGCAAAAATGCTGCTTGGCCTGCTGCCGCAAACATCAGGAACGGTAGAGCTTTGCGGCCAGCCAATCAACGATGTGCCGCGCTTGGAGTTGGCGCGAACCATCCAGCCTATTTTTCAAGATCCCTACTCATCGCTCAATCCGCGCAAAACCATTGGGTCGATCATCGCCTTGCCAATGAAGGTGCAGGGCATTGCCGATCAGGACAGCATGCGTCGACGGGCCGAAGAAACAATGGATATGGTTGGACTGCCGCCGCGTCTTTATAATGCTTTTCCAAATCAGCTGTCCGGTGGCCAGCGCCAGCGTGTTGCGATTGCCCGTGCGTTGGTAAACCGGCCGCAAATTGTCGTGTGCGACGAACCAACATCGGCGCTTGATGTGTCGGTGCAGTCGCAAATTCTTAACCTGCTGAATGACCTTCGTGATGAATTGAATTTGACCTATATCATCATCAGTCATAATCTGGCGGTAGTTGAACATATCGCAACACGGGTGGCGGTAATGTATCTTGGCCGGATTGTCGAGATCGCTGATACTGACACCTTGTTCAAAGACCCGCAGCACCCATACACGCGTGCCTTACTGGATTCGGTGCTAACCCCGGATCCAAATATGGACATTCCAAATAATCAACTTGGCGCCAGTTATCCAAATCCGATTGATCCGCCAACGGGCTGTTCATTTCATCCGCGTTGTGTCAATGCGATGCCGCGTTGCGCCACTGTTGCTCCAAATGGCAAAGCCGATGGAGGGCATTATGTCGAATGCCATCTTTATGATGATGGTGCTAACTAGAGACTAGCTAGTTAATTCTGCCAGATCAGGAATTGGGCGCATGGTTGACGGATGCGAGGCAAGGACATCTTCAAGCGCTTTTGCCACTTCGATAACTAGCCGGTCACGGCCTGGCGCTCCAAGAATTTGGATGCCAAACGGCATTTTCTGATCGTCAAGTCCACATGGTAGAACAACGGCGCTCGCAAGTGCCATTGTTGGCAAATAGGTGATCGCCAGCCAGCGCATATAAGTTGTCATTTTGGCATCATCAATCTCAGTAACCGACCATTGACTATGGGGGAATGGTGATGTCGATGCCGCTGGACAAATTACGACATCTACCTCTTCAAAAAGATCAAGCCAGTTGCGAGCAATCTTGCTTTGTTGAAGATGTGCGATCGCAACATCTTCAAGGTTATAGGCAAGACCCCGGTCAACATTATCAATGACATTCGGGCTTAGTTTGTCGCGGTGTTGACGAACACGTTCGCCATGCGCGGCAACAAAATTCACCCCACGCAAAACTTCAAAAGAATTATCGCCATCGGTAAAGTTGGGGTTGCCATTAAGGGTAGCAGCAAAATGACCGCCAAAAACACCAACCCGTTCGGCAAAAATAGAACGATAGCTTTTCGACATTGGGGCGGCGCCAAGATCATTCGTGATCATCGCTTTTATGCTGCCAAGATCAGCCGATTCTAAGGGCGCAAATAAATCCATAGCAGGCGCGGTTGAAAAAGGGTCATGCGGATCAACACCCATTTGCGCTTGGAGCAATAGATAGGCGTCATCAACATTGCGGCCCATCGGTCCTAGAACCGAAAAGGGAAGAAGGCTAACAGGTCGCCCTTCTGCCGCGACAATTCCCGGTGATGGCCGGATGCCAACAACGCCGCAAAAGCCTGCCGGAGTGCGAAGGCTGCCGCCGTAATCAGAGCCGCTAGCAAGTGGCATCATGCCAGTGGCAAGCGCAACTGCCGAGCCGCCAGATGAGCCACCGCAGGTTTTTTCAGGCGCAAAGGGATTGCCGGTGGCGCCAAAGACAAGGTTGCGTGTGTTAGCGCCTGCGCCAAATTCTGGCGTGTTGGTCTTGCCAATAATGATACCGCCCTCGGCACGGATGTTAGCAACCGATCCTTGATCCTTGTTTGGGATATGATCAGAATAGAGCTGTGAGCCAAGTGTTGTGCGAATGCCATCTGTCGCCTCGAGGTCCTTGATGCCAACAGGCAGCCCGTGGAGAAGGCCTAATTCCTCACCATTAAGAACCGCTTTTTCGGCATTTAAAGCTTCGTTCCGAGCGCGGTCAAATGCACGGGTTACAACCGCATTGACAGCCCCATCAGTGGCTTCGATCCGCGTGATGCAACTCTCCATCAGTTCGACTGGTGAGATGTCTTTGCGCCCAATTAGCCGGCGAAGTTCGACAGCTGTTTTATCACATAGATCTGACATTTTAAGGTCTCTTTCACATTCATAAAGGTTATGGCCAAGCTGGCCGATCAGGCAGGTTTTTTTGGTGTTCTGCCAGCGCCAAGATCCCACCATAGGCCGGTCATCAGTCGAAGGGCTGATTGACTGACTGACTCCAGAATATGCTCATTTGGTGCATGTTGTGAACAACCAGCATAGCTATGCGGCACCCAAATCGTTGGCAGGCCAAGCAAATCGGCAAAGACGTCATTTGGCAATGATCCGCCAAGATTTGGCACAACCGAGATTTCCTCACCAGCGGTTTGCCCAAGTGACTCTACCGCCCATTTTGCCCATGGGTGATCGGGGTCTAGTCGGGTGGCATACATTGGGTCGCGTTCACTGGTGATGGAGATATCGCCGAACCCATGTTTGTCAAGATGCGCCCGCAGCAACGGCATAAGTTGGCTGACCTCGGTGCCAACAACATAGCGTAGATGGCCAAACACAACCGCGCGTGGTGGAATGGCATTAGCCGGTGATTGCGGATTGCCGGTTTCAAAGGCGCGCACTTCAAACGTGTTGCTGGCAAAAACCCGTTCGGCGAGGGTCATATCAGGTTCGCCCCAATTTGGGTTGATCTCGGGCGCATTATCGCCGCCACCTACCTCAAGCTTGGCAATCGCCGCGCGAACCGAATTGGGGATATGGGTGTTGCGCCAGCCTTCAACAAGAATTTTGCCATTGCGGTCAATCATGCTGGCAAGCGCATGCGCCATCACCACACCCGGATTGGTTAGCAAACCACCCCAGTTGCCCGAATGATGCCCGCCAGCATGCGATTCAAGCCGCATGGTGAAATTAAACACCCCGCGTGATCCCATGAAAATGGTTGGTTTGTCAGGATGAATTCGCGGCCCATCCGATGCGATAAAAACATCGGCTTTGAATAAATTCTTGTTTGCAGCGCAAAAATCCTTCAACCCGGGTGAACCGCGCTCTTCGCCCATTTCGATCAGGATCGTAATGTTAAAGCCAAGCTTGCCACGCGTTTCCAGAACGGTCTTCAAGGCGGCGATATTGATTGTATGTTGGCCCTTATTATCGGCGGTGCCGCGACCATACCAGCGCTTGCCATTCTTGGTGATGTGCCATGGTGACATTTGATTGTCCCATTGTGTATCATAGCCGGCAACAACATCACCATGACCATAAGTCATAACCGTTGGCAGGTCATCGCCTTCGATGCGCCGTGCAACCAAAAACGGGCCTGCATCAGCGCGTGGATTTGGAAAGATTTCACACTCAAAGCCAAGATCTGCCAGGCAGGGTACAAGTTCATCATCAAGATAGGCCTGAAGCGCGGCCTCGCAACCGGCAAGATTGCTTTCAGTCTTAAAGGCGATGCGGCGGGCGAGTTCGGCTTCAAAATCACCATTGTTGAAATAATCATCAATTCTGCTTAATGCCTGATCACGGCCCATTGTCACGCACCCCCCTTTACACGGTCAGATAAAGCTATTTTTGCGCGTCTAGAATAAGGCTATCACAACCGAAAAGTGAAGTTTATTCTTACCATGTGGCTTGCAGACATCAAGGCTGCTTGACCCCGCCTGAAATGAGGAGATTAGGCATGTTATCGCGTTTTTTATGTTTCATTATATTGCTGATATTTATGGCTTCGACGCGCGCCGATACGGCATTGGGTATTGATCAAACTGAAGTGACAATCGGTGACTTTGCCAAATTTGTCGCCGCCACCGGATTTCGCACCAAGGCTGAGGATGCGGGCGGTATGGTCTATGAAGCAGGGTGGGTGGTCAAATCTGATTGGAACTGGCGTCACCCATATGGGCTTGCAAGCCCGCCAGATGAGCCGGCGGTGCATATTACCTTTGATGAGGCAGCGGCTTATTGCGACTGGCGTGGCCAACGATTGCCAAGTCGTGATGAATGGATCAGGGCTGGCTATACCGAGTTACGCGCTGATCCACCGGCATCTTTTCAGCGTGGCATGACCTATGAATTCCCAACCGGCAACAGCCCTGAAGGCGCAAATTGTCTTGCCGAATGCGGTACCGATCTGCGGCCGATTACTGGCAAGCGTGACTATAGCCGCTATCTTGATCGTGGTTTTGGCCATGCACCGGCAGGGCAAACAAAAGCGGGGGTCAATGGTCTGTTTGATATGGGGGCCAATGTCTGGGAATGGGTGGTGATGGGCAATGGATCATCACAAGCAACAATGGGGGGATCATGGTGGTATGGTGCCGATCAGATGCGATCAGATTATGGCGCCACCAAGCCGCGTGATATGGCGGTTGTCTATATCGGGTTCCGCTGCATCGCTAAATGACCAAAGATCTATAAGTAAAAGCTGCTTTGGCGAGTGGCCAACATGTTAAAATTGTCGAACGTCGCCACTGGTGTGCAGGAATTGAATAAAATTAGACGCCAAATGGTCAGTTCGTTTCAAAAATCGCGATAGTTTGTGCTGGTTATTCATTTTTGCCCTTACCAAAAGGGCCTGTTCGACTTTGGAGAATTTGCATATGTCTGATCTTGTTGATTTTGGTTTTGGAACACAAATCCGTAAATCCCCTTATTTTGACGCCACGGTAAAATGGGGTGCAAAGGCATTTTCGGTCTATAATCATATGTATATTCCGCGCGATTTTGGCGATCCTGAACAGAATTTCTGGAACCTTGTTGATCATGCGATTTTATGTGATGTCGCGGTTGAACGTCAGGTTCAGGTTACTGGCCCTGATGCTGCAAAATTTGTCCAATATCTAACCCCGCGCGATCTCAGCAAAATGGCGGTTGGTCAGTGTAAATATGCGCTTATCACCAATGCCGAAGGCGGTATTTTGAATGACCCGATCATTTTGCGGCTGGAAGAGAATAAATTCTGGATCTCGCTTGCTGATAGCGATGTTCTTTTCTGGGCGCAGGGTGTTGCGGTTCATGCTGGGTTTGACGTTCATATTTGCGAGCCTGATGCCTCGCCGGTTCAGCTTCAAGGGCCGCGATCAATGGATATCATGAAGGCGTTATTTGGCGAAGATATTGCCGATCTGAAATATTACTGGCTTCGCCATCTAACCCTTGATGGTATGGAGCTTGTGATATCCCGAACCGGATGGTCAAGCGAGCTTGGTTATGAAATCTATCTTCAAGATGGCACGCGTGGTACCGAATTATGGGATCTTATCATGGCTGCTGGACAAGAATTTGGCTTAAAGCCCGGCCATACATCGAGCATTCGCCGGATCGAAGGCGGCATGCTGTCCTATCATGCTGATATGGATATTAATACCAATCCGTTCGAGTTGGGACTTGACCGGCTGGTTGCGCTTGATGGGGCACATGATTTTATTGGCAAATCGGCGTTGCTGGCCATTCGTGAAAAGGGCGTGTCACGCAAACAGGCTGGATTGATCTTGCATGGGGCATCATTGACCGCGCCAAACACCACCTTCTGGCCGGTTATGAAAAATGGCAAAGTGATTGGCAAAGTAACGTCATCCGTCTATTCGCCGCGGCTTGAGCAGAATATCGCGCTTGCCATGATCGATGCTCAGGATTACGCGTTGGGCGCGCAATTTGATGTCAAGGCCGCGCAGGGCCTGTGCAAAGCCGATCTGGTTGAAATGCCATTTTACGACCCAAAGAAAAATATCGCCAAAAGCTAGTGCCAGCCTCTATGATTGCGTGTCACGGGCAAGGTTATGCCTTGCCCAACGCAACCGGATTCAATCATGTCCAGACATAATCATTGGATTTATTCACCGCAGGGCATAGAGGGCGAAATATGGGAAGAAAAATCAGACGTGTTGTGACCGGTCATGACGAAAATGGTGTGGCAACGGTGATAATGGATGACGATGCTGACTGTATTTTACAGCGTCCCAATCGTCCCGGCGTGACCTTGACAAATTTATGGCAGAACACCAAAACCCCAGCGGCAATGGAACGGCATGACGATCCGTTGACCGGCCCGTTGATTCTGCGTCCACCTAAAAATGGTTCAGTTTTTCGCATTGTCCAGTTTGATCCGGAAAATCCCGACGAGCTGGC
>CAJYBL010000014.1 GCA_913064995.1 uncultured Alphaproteobacteria bacterium | reverse complement strand
CAACCATATTTGGACTTTCGCCAGAGACAAAATATCCATTGTTCGTGATCATCACACTTGTCGGTTTGACAGCTGCACTTGCGGTGAATTTCTATCTGAAAACGACCTTCGGAAAACTAACCACTGCTATCAGAGACAACGAGATAAGAGTTGAGTATCTCGGTTTTTCGGTCGCTCACGCGATACATCTTAAATACACCATATCGACGATTTTGGCTGGTGGAGCTGGTGCGTTGATGGCGATGTCGCTAGGACAAGTAGACCCAGAGTCGATGATTAACTGGACAGTATCTGGCGAGCTTGTTTTTGTTACCATCTTGTCAGGCCCCGGCAATGTTATTGCACCGTTTATTGGGTCTCTGGTTTTTGAAGTCCTTAGAACTTATGCATTTGAATTAGCCCCCCAAGCTTGGCAGTTGATTATGGGAGCGACGTTCTTAACAATCATATTCTTCTTACCTGGAGGAATATGGAGTTTGATTGAGAAGTTGGGAGGGAAGAAAAATGCAAAATAGCTCTTCGATCCTTGAGGTTCGCGACTTGCTTAAAACATTTGGAGCAGTTGTTGCCGCAAAAGACATAAATGTTGACATTTCGCAGGGTGAAATTGTTGGTATTATCGGTGCAAATGGAGCGGGTAAAACATGTTTTGTTAACATGGTGACAGGATATCTGGCGCCAACGGAAGGCAGCATAAAATTTGAAGGGACTGAATTAGTCGGTCTTGGAACGCGCAAAATAACACATGCAGGCATTTCTCGTTCTTTTCAAGTGTCTCAAGTTTTCCATTCGATGACAGTCTCAGAAAATCTAATGATTGCGTTGGCTATTGCGAATAATCGTGGCACCGATGCGCTTAGTTTAATGGACACACCAGACTTACGGTTAAAGCTAGACGAAGTGCTCAAGCGCTATAAGCTGGAACCTTACAAGGACGCCACAGTGAGTGCTCTTGCGCAGGGCGTCCGAAAACTCCTCGATATTGCAATGGCAGTTGTCAGTAAGCCTCGCATTCTTCTATTAGACGAACCAACAAGTGGTATCAGCGTTGAAGAAAAGTTTGATTTCATGGACATTGTTATGGGAGCTTTAAAAGAGGATGGTGTTACCGTTCTTTTCGTAGAGCACGATATGGAAATTGTTGAGCGTTACGTTAGCCGAGTACTGGCATTCTATCAGGGCGAAATTATTGCTGATATGCCCCCGAAGAAAGCATTGGCTGACAAGAAAGTGCAAGAATTTGTTATTGGAAAAGAGCACCACAAAAAAAAGAAATAGGATCTAGTCATGCTTGCAGTTAACGCTCTCGACGTTGATATCAACGGGACTCCGATACTTCGAGGTATTGGATTAGAGATAAATTCTGGTGAAATTATTGGCCTGATTGGCAGAAATGGCGCTGGGAAAACCACATTTCTTCGATCAGTGATGGGACTTTTGCCAATTGTTGATGGCAGTATCCGCCACAATGATAAGGACCTAAAAGAAGAGCCTGGTTATCGCAGAGCTCATATGGGTTTTGGGTATATGCCAGAAGATCGACGGCTTGTTCCTGAGATGACAGCTGAGCAGAATATCCTTGTTCCTGTTTGGTCCACCAATATTTCAGATCATGCTGCGCGTCTCGAATGGATATATAAAATCATTCCTGAATGTGAAAAATTTAGAGATATGCCCGCAACTTCGCTTTCTGGTGGTCAACAGAAATTAGTCGCATTGGCGCGCGCATTGATGGTTGGCCAGACGTTATTGTTATTAGATGAGCCAACGGAGGGAATTGCGCCTGTTTTGGCTCAGCGGATGGGTGAGATTCTTGCTTCGCTAAAACAAGAAGGCGTATCAATTATTATTGCCGAGTCCAACGATGCGCACGTCGCCGATGTGATTGATAGAACCTACGTTATCGAACGAGGTACGATCGTTACCGCATGATCAGGTGAATATATAAATGGAATTTAAGGCTGAAGGCGTCATACCGGCAACACTGGTAGCCTTTGAAACAGATTTTGACATTGATATTGCGGCATCGCGAAAACATTTGCGTGATGTTGCCGGTGTTGTAGGTCTTAGTGCGATCACGGTCAATGGCCATGCGTCGGAAATTCACGCGTTCAGCTTTGTCGAACAGCAGCAGCTTTTGGCCGAATCGCTTGACGAGGTTGGGGATGCGCTGCCGCTGGTAAATGGGGTATATGCCGATGGCAGCCATGCGGCTGTTGCGATGGCAAAAATGGCGGCTAGCGAAGGCGCGGCTGCGCTTTTGGTGTTCCCGCCAAACAGTATGAGCATGGGTGGCCAGCTTCGGCCCGACATGGCGATTGCTCATTTTAAAATGATTGCCGATGCAACCGATTTGCCTCTGATCTTGTTTCAATATCCGGCAAGCACCGGCCTTGGCTATCCGTTTGAAACGATGCTGCAAATTTTTGCCGAAGTGCCAAGCGTCGTTGCGATCAAGGATTGGTGCAATGATCCGATGCTGCATGAACGTCACATAAAAACCTTTCAATCATTGCCGCGCAGGGTGAATGTATTGTCAACGCATTCATCATGGTTAATGGCATCATTATCAATGAAGCCTGCAGGTTTGCTCTCGGGCGCGGGAAGTGTGATTGCCGATTTGCAGGTCGAGCTATTCAACGCGATGCAGCGCGATGATCTGGCAATGGCGCGCTCGATCAATGATCGGATTTACCCGCTAGCACAGGCTTTTTACCGCGCGCCGTTTCTTGATATGCATAACCGGATGAAGGAATGTCTTGTGCTTCTGGGACGGTTGGATCAGGCGATTGTCAGGCCGCCTTTGCAAAAGCTTGAGGAGGATGAAATTGTCAAGCTGAAGCAAGCTCTGGTTGCCGCAGGCCTGCAAAATTAGGCGCAGCTCGCCCGATTTTTGACTTTGCGTTCACATTTGATTTTTGAAATGAGGAATTGATCATGGCTATTTATGAATTACGAACCTATCAGGTCACTGTTGGAAAAATGAAAGACGCTGTTGAGGCCTATAGTAAAAAAGGCTGGCCGGCGTTGCAAAAGGGCGGCTTTGACAAAAAGCTGGTTGGTTATTTCATTTCAGATACTGGTCCACTTCATCAGATCGTGCATCTGTGGAAATTTGACGATGATGCTGATCGTCGCAATCATTGGAACAACCTTTTTGCCAATGATGATTTTATGAGTTTTGCAGGTGAACTTCGCCCGCTTTTGCTCAGCCAACAAAACCAATTGCTCAATGCAGCGCCGTGGGGGCCAAACCCTTAAAACTTAAGATGATCATAGAACTGTGAATTAGGTATGGGCATGGTTAATTTAAAGCTTTTTGTTTGGGCGCTTGTTGCTGGATCTTTTATTCCTCTTGTAGGAGTCCTTAATGGCCGTGCGGGGAGAGTGCTTGGTGATCCCCTTTTTGCGTGCGTCCTTGTTTTCATTGTGGGTCTTGTTTTGGCAATAGCCGTAACTGCTTTTACTGGTCGAGGAATGCCTGAATTCCAAAATTTTGGGCAGCTCAAAGGAATTGAATATTTTGCTGGTTTTGTGGTCGGGTTTTATGTTTTGAGCGCCACAGTTCTGGCTGGAAAAATAGGCGTTGCCAATTTCATTGTCATGGCGGTATCGGGGCAGATTATCTTTTCGCTGCTGATTGATCATTTTGGTCTGTTTGGCGCACCAATCCGGCCGGTAAATCTGCTACAGCTCGGCGGAGCAAGCATGCTTCTTGGCGGCTTGGTGATTACCCAGCTTGCCAACGGCAAATAGATGGTGATGCCATGTGTGGCTGATGCGCTGATTAGCGCAGGCCGTCCTTGCCTTCAGCCTCATCATGCGTCAGGCCGCCAACACGCGGCAAGGGACGCCCAGAATCAGCAACAGCAACAGCAACCAGAATTTCATTGGCGCGTGGGGCGTCATTGACGCTGACTTCCATTCCATCAAAATGTGATCGGACATAGGCAGCGTCCTTATGACCAAGCGGCACATCAATGGGATGACCCATGCCGCCCCGTTTCTTGTTTGACGGGACAAGGGCGGCGCCTTTTTCAACAGCGGCACGAAGCGGTTTGCCAAGGCGGGGATGCAAAATTGCTGCGGCATGTTCCAGCTCGCCATTTTCCCCAACAAGCGCGGCCTTGCCATAGCTTTGGGCCTGTTGCGGGGTGATGCCAAGCGCGGCAACGCAGCGCTCACCTAGAAGGCCGCCGAGCTCTTCACCGATTGCCATAAGCATCTCGAGGTCACCCTGATAGGTGCCAGCAAAAGGATTTTCGATCACCGCAACGGTGGCGGCGCGGCGCGTTGGCGGCGAAATGATCTGGCCTACCTCTTCGTGCGTATCCTCGACAATTGTGACGATTTTCCGAATTTTTGCCAATCCCATGATCTGTTCCCCTGTGCCTTTAGCGCCGGATGCCGCTGAATGTAAGTGTTGATTTCACGACCCTTGATCAAAAAATATATTTTGTTTGCTGTCAAACGATATATCCGTTGCGAAAATCTGCTTGATGGGTCTGGGCGATGATAGCTAGCAATTGAAATAACGACATTATTTTGAAATCTGGCCTTTTTGTCTTGGCAATGTTACACCTAAAGAAATTGCTTGAATTTGCCTTTCATTTTGACGTAATCCGGATTTGCCTTTGTTATGAATGTTTTTGATCCCAGCCATTCTGCCGTTCATAAAACGGCCAATGACTATCAGCTTGAAGATCAGGTCGGCTATAAGCTGCGGCTTGCCAGCCAGCGTCATCTTGAGATTTTCTCGCGGCATCTTCCTGATATGACGCCAACGCAATTTTCCATTCTGGTGCGGCTTCGTGATGTTGGGGAAGTATCGCAAAACCAGCTTGGCCGCCTTGTTGCCATGGATGCAGCGACAACAAAGGGCGTGATTTCGCGCCTGATTGATCGGGGTCTGGTGCAATCGCGTCAAGATGGTGCTGATCTGCGGCGGTTGCAAATCTCGCTTACCCTTGAGGGTCAAAAGAAAGTTCAAGCGGCGATCGATCAGGCGCGGGTCATCACCAAGGAAACAACTGAAAATCTGACCAAGCGTGAGCTGGCGCGACTGCTTACCTTGCTTGATAAATTATAGGCCGGAGGGCGGTTGCAATATCTATCTTGACCGGTGCCTCATGATTGCTGACTAATAGATAATGATTTCATGCTGCCGGCGCTGGCAAATGATCGCGAAAAAGATGAGAGGGATAATATCATGGCGTCAGAAAAACTTGTGATTACCAATATCGGCCAGATTCTGTCAGGCAAGCTGGAAGCGCCGATCCTTGATGGTGATTGCGTTGTCTCGGTTGATGGCCGGATTACCGATATCGGCTATGCCAAGGATATGGATTTGGATAATGAGACGGTAAAGGTTCATGCGCATGGGGTGACATTGACCCCCGGTTTGATCGACAGCCATGTTCATCCGGTGATTGGCGATTATACGCCGCGCCAACAACAGCTAAACTGGATTGATTCCTGCCTTCATGGCGGGGTGACAACGATGATTTCGGCAGGTGAGGTTCACGCCCCCGGACGGCCAAAAGATATTGTCGGTTTAAAAGCGATGGCGATTGCCTCGCAGCGTTGGTATGAAAATTTCCGGCCATCAGGCGTGAAAATGCTGGCAGGTGCGCCGGTCATTGAGGATGGCATGGTCGAATCTGATTTCAAAGAGCTTGCAGATGCCGGCGTCAAGCTGCTTGGCGAGGTTGGTCTTGGTTCGGTCAAGGCTGGTGAAACCGCGGCGCAGATGGTCAAATGGGCGCGCAAATATGGCATTCAATCAACTATCCATACTGGCGGGCCGTCAATTCCGGGGTCAGGGCTGATTGACAAGGATGTGGTTCTCGAAGCCGATGCCGATATCATTGGTCATATCAATGGCGGGCATACTGCGCTTCCCGATGACCAGATTACCTGCCTTTGCGAAAGCTGTAATCGCGGCATTGAAATTGTGCATAATGGCAATGAACGCGCTGGTTTGCTGGCGATGCGAACAGCCTTTGAGATCAAAGAGGCCGAGCGCGTGATTCTTGGCACTGACGCACCAGCTGGATCAGGGGTGCAGCCGCTTGGTATTTTGCGGATGATTGCCATGCTGTCTAGCCTTGGTGATATTCCGCCGGAAATTGCCTTTTGTTTTGCCACTGGCAATACAGCGCGCATGCGTGACCTTGATTGCGGTATCATTGAAATTGGCCGCAGCGCCGATTTTGTCTTGATGGATACCGCCCAGCATGCGCCGGGTCGCAATATGCTGGAAAGTATTCATCAGGGCAATTTGCCCGGGGTTGGCATGACGATTATTGACGGAATTGTGCGAACCAACCGCAGCCGCAATACACCACCAGCAGCGCATTTACCCGAAATTGTTGAATAGGTAATTGTTGAATAGGTCAGTGTTGAGTTGGCAATTGCCAAATGATCATGACTCCTCCCGAAACCGACGAAAGGCCATTATTTGGCTTTGACGTGATTGCCCATGCGACATTAGTTCGCAAAGCATCGGCGCTGCTGGTTGTTTACAAAATGCATTATTGTTAGTATACAAATGAATTAACACTGGTAATCTCTTATCAAATAGGTCCCATCACTGCCAAACAGGATTCATTATGCGCAAATATATTGATATAAACTTGGGTGAAAGAACGATAAGTAGCCGTGAATTGCATGGTCGCGAGATCGCTGAGTGTGGACGTTATTTGATTGCTAAGATGCTTTTGGAACAAAATATTGCTGAAGTTGAACCATTAGCTCCTGAAAATCCTCTAATCTTTTCAGCTGGGCCTTTTGCAGGAACTAATTTTTCTAATGCGAATAGGCTCAGTGTGGGATGTAAAAGCCCTCTGACTGGTGGGATTAAAGAAGCCAATAGCGGTGGTACTTTTGGCTTTGCAATGGGACAATTACAAATTGCCGGCATCTCATTGCACGGAGCGAGTGATCAGTGGGTGATCATTCGCATAACAAAGGACAATGGTATTACTTTTGATGATGCAACACCTTACATGGGCCTGGGTAATGTAGACTGCGCTTCAAAACTACATTCTGTTTATGGGGAGAAAACCTCCCTCGGTATATGCGGGCCCGTAGGAGAATACGAAGGTCTGATGGCTGGTATAACTTTCTCTGACACCGATAATCGACCGTCGCGCATTGCCGCGCGTGGTGGTGTTGGCGCAGTGATGGGCTCCAAAAAAGTCAAAGCCATTGTGATAGATAAAGATAGGATGCCGCCTGTAAATGACCGGAAAAAGGTCATGGGCGCCATAAAAGAGTATGGCAAAAAGCTTGGTGAGTCTGCGCCTGTCCAAACATTGCGGACAACGGGCACAGCAATGATGGCGGATATAACAAATCATATTGGTGCGATGCCAACTCGCAACTTTACCTCGGGTCATCAACCCTCGGAAGACGGTGGGGCCTTTAAGATGGGTGGGACTTATATCAGGGAATTAAACACCAGCCGTGGTGGGCAAACGGAGCACGCCTGTATGCCCGGTTGCTTAATAAAATGTAGCAATGTTTATGTTGATAATACAGGAAGAGAAATTGTTTCACCGATGGAATATGAAACGATTTGCCTTCTTGGAACAAACTGCGGGTTAGAAGACCCAGACGATGTAGCGAGGATGAATGAAATAGCAAATGATCTTGGCGTGGATAGTATAGAACTCGGTGCCACCATAGCTGTTCTAATGGATGCCGGGAAGGGTGACTTTGGAGACGTTGCTTTCATGAAAGAGGTGACCTCGGAAATGATGGCCGGAAGTGAAAATGGAAAATTCTATGCCACTGGCACTGCAAGAGTTGGTGAGGCCCTAAATTTCAAACGAGTTCCGGTAATTAAAAAACAGGCGATTAGTGCTTATGATCCACGGCTAATTGAAGTAACCGGAATATCAATGATGCTGACTGCTCAAGGTGCAGACCATACTGTTGGGAATGCTGCGACATTCAAATGCGACGATAAAAATGTCGAAGAGCTAGTTGCTGAAAGTCTTCGTATGCAGATAAATGCTGCTGTTGCCGACTCATTGGGACTTTGTGTGTTTGGCAGATCAGTTACTGATGAGAATCTTGAATTAATTGCCAATGCTATCAACGATGCGTTTGACGCCGGCGTAACACCTGACTTCATCCGCAATATTGGCGTTGAGACATTGCGTCTCGAAGCAGCCTTTAACAATGCGGCTGGGTTCGGTGAAGGTGACGATGAATTACCGGCCTTTTTTCATGAAGAGCCGTTGCCTCCAACCGGTAAAATGGCACGCCTTTATAGCCGTGAAGTAAATGCCGCAATGCAAAATCTTATGGAAGCGCAAAGCCTTTAGCGATAGGGTTTTGGGTGAGGCCTAGAATGCAAAGCAAGGCTGTGGCGCGGAGAGTTTTATGCAAGGTGAAGTAAGCGCAGTTGCCGCAGATTATGTGCGGGTTGACAGTCTAGAGGCAGCCATTGCCGCGCTTGCCAAAGGGCCAAGAACCATTCTTGCCGGTGGCACTGATGTGTTTCCCCGATTACAGGACCGGCCATTGACTGGTGCGATCTTGGATATTTCGGGAATTGCCGCGCTTGGCACGATTGCATTTGATGGTGACTATTGGCGAATTGGCGCCGCTGCCAGCTGGCGAACGCTGATTGATGCGGATGTGCCGCCTGCCTTTAACGGGTTAAAGGCTGCTGCGCGTGAAGTTGGGTCAGTGCAAATTCAAAACCGCGCCACCATTATTGGCAATCTATGCAATGCCTCTCCCGCTGCAGATGGTGTGCCGCCCTTATTGACGCTTGATGCCGAGGTTGAAATTGCCAGTGCGGCTGGATTGCGCTATTTGCCGTTATCGGCATTTATTCTTGGCAATCGCAAAACCGCGCTTGGTGATGGCGAGATGGTAAGTGCATTGCGGATTCCGGCGGCGTCAACAGCTGGACAATCGGGTTTTTTAAAGCTTGGCGCGCGTTCCTATCTGGTGATCTCGATCAGCATGGCAGCATTACGGCTGGCGGTCGATGAAGCTGGCATCATTCGTGATGTGGCCTTGTCGATTGGCGCTTGTAGTGAAGTTGCGAAACGCTTGGACCAGCTTGAGGACGCGTTGCGCGATACGACATTGGCAACCGCTAGCTCGCGGGTTACGCCTGATCTTTTCGCCGGTCTTTCGCCAATTGATGATGTGCGGGCAACGGCTGCCTACCGGCTGCAGGCATCATGCGAGATTACACGCCGGCTATTTTATGAACAGCAATTGAATTTTGCCAAAGGGGTGGCAGCATGACCTGTTTTACCCTGAATGGTAAGCCGGTCACCAGCCAGCTGCCAGCCAGCACCCGCCTGAGTGATGTTTTGCGCACTGAAATGGGCCTGCCGGGTACCAAAATCGGCTGTAACGCCGGTGATTGCGGTGCTTGTAGCGTGCTTCTTGATGGCGCCCCGATTTGCAGTTGCCTGACAGCAATTGCGCAGGTTGAAGGCGCCGCGGTGACCAGCATCGAAGGGCTGCATGCTGATGGCACAATTGCAAAATTACAAGATAGTTTTCTGGCGCATGGGGCTGCGCAATGCGGTATTTGCACTCCGGGCATGATGGTGGCGGCATCGGCGCTATTGGCTGAAAATCCCGCGCCAAACCGGCATGATGTTGAAGATGCGCTTGGTGGGGTTTTGTGCCGTTGTACCGGCTATAGCAAAATCATTGATGCAGTTCTGGCGGTTGGTGGCGATGCCAAAATATCGCCGCGACCACAGGCGGGGCAGAATGTTGGCAGCCCCATCCGGCATCTAGATGGCCAGCCCAAAGTCGATGGCAGCCTTATTTATGGTGATGACGCGGTGCCACAAGATGCGCTGTTGGTGCGGGTGATCCGCAGCCCGCATCATTACAGCAGTTTTAAAATTGGTGATAAGGCAGGGTTTTTGGCAAGCCATCCGGGTATTTTGGCGGTTCTTGATGCCAGCGATATTCCTGGGCGCAATTGCTTTGGTGTGATTCCGCCCTTTGCCGATCAGCCAGTTTTTGCCGAAACAACAGCCCTATATCGCGGTGATGCGGTCGCAGCGATTGTTGGTGATGCTGATGTGATAACGCATTTTGACGAGGCCGATTTTCCAATCACCTGGATCCCGCATGAAACGATGCTAACACCCGCATCGGCGATGGCAGATGGCGCGCGCAAGATGCATGCAAATCGTGATGGCAATATTCTTGTTCGTGGCTATGTTGAAACTGGTGACGCCGATCAGGCGCTTGCGGCGGCGGCGCATAAGGTTGAGATTCATACAACAACCCCCTTTATCGAACATGCCTATATCGAGCCTGAGGCAGGCTATGCCACCCGCGAGGGCAACCGGATTGTCATTCATGGCTGTACGCAGGCGGCACAAATGGATCGTGAAAGTCTTGCCGAGATCTTGGGCATGGAGCTTGATGCCATTCGGGTTGTGCCATCAGCTTGCGGCGGCGGCTTTGGCTCAAAGCTTGATGTGTCTTTTCAGCCCTATGTTGCACTTGCGGCATGGGTGCTAGGGCGTCCGGCGCGTATTTGCTATAGCCGCGGCGAATCAATGCGGGCATCGACCAAGCGTCACCCATCCGATATCTGGCTGACTGTTGGTTGTGACGAAACCGGTCGCATCAGCGGTTTTGTGTTTGATGGTATTTTTAACACTGGCGCTTATGCCAGCTGGGGGCCAACCGTTGCCAACCGTGTGCCGATCCATGCTAGCGGCCCCTATGTAACAAAAGATTACCGCGCCAATAGTGTTGCGGTTCATACCAATGCGCCACCGGCAGGGGCGTTTCGCGGGTTTGGTGTGCCGCAATCAGCGGTGGCACAGGAATGCGCCTTTGATCTGCTTGCGGAAAAACTAGGCATGGACCGATTGGCTTTCCGGCGGTTGAACGCATTGAAAAATGGCGTGCCAACCGTAACCGGTCAGGTCTTTAACAGCGGTGTTGGCATTGATGATTGTTTTGCCGCGCTTGAAGATAGCTGGCATACTGCTGTTGCGTCTGCGGCTAGTTTTAACCAGACCGCGATCAGTGATGACAGCCCGTGGCGCAGGGGTGTGGGCATTGCCAGCTGTTGGTATGGTTGCGGCAATACGTCATTGCCAAACCCGTCAACAATGCGCATGGGCATCACTGCCGATGGCAAAATTGTTCTGCATCAGGGCGCAATGGATATTGGCCAAGGTGCCAATACGGTGATTACCCAAATTGCCGCAGATGCATTGGGCGTTCCGGTTCATGATGTACATATTCTTGGCGGTGATACCGATCTGACTCCCGATTGCGGTAAAACATCTGCATCACGCCAAACCTTTGTGTCGGGTAAGGCGGCAATGCTGTCGGGCATGGCTTTGCGCGATATGGTGCTTCGGCATGGGAATGTTGATGCCAATGCCAAAATCGCGCTTGATGGTGCGGTCTTGACGCTGGCTGATGCTGGTGGTGGTACATTGCGCATTGAATTGGCAGATATGCCGGTGAATGACCATGGCTATGTGTTTATGGCTGAAGAAACCTATGATCCGCCAACCAGCCCGCTTGATGAAAAGGGGCAGGGTGTTCCCTATGCGGTTTTTGGCTATGGTGCACAGATAGTCGAATTGTCGGTTGATGCGGCGCTTGGTCGTGTGCGCGTTGATAAGATCACAACAGCGCATGATGTTGGGCGGGCGATTAACCCCTTGCTTGTTGAAGGCCAGATCGAAGGCGGTGTCGTGCAGGGAATTGGCATGGCTTTGATGGAAGATTACCAACCGGGTCGTACCGAAAATTTGCATGACTATTTGATCCCGACGATCGGTGATGTACCACAATTTGATCATGTGATTGTTGAAGTTGCTGATGAAGAGGGGCCTTATGGGGCAAAGGGGCTTGGCGAGCATGTTTTGATCCCAACCGCACCAGCAATCTTGAACGCCATTCGCCATGCAACGGGTGCCGCGATTTATGATTTACCAGCAACACCTGATAAAGTTTGCGCGGCGATTGCGGCGGCGCAGGCTGCCCAAGGCAGGCCGTAATGACAGCAAAGACTAGTCGTGACAAACGCGTTGAAGACAAAATTCGCTGCGATGCTTGTCCGGTGATGTGCTATATCGCCGATGGCAAATCGGGGGCTTGTGATCGCTATGCGAATGAGGGCGGCCAGCTTATCCGGCTTGACCCATTAATGGTGATGCAGCGTCGGGTTGATGATGGTGGTGAATTGGTGCCATTTATCGATGGCAGTGACGAGTGGAATGGTGATCTGATCACCCCAAAAGATGCATTTGTGACTGCAGTTGGGGCAGGCACAACCTATCCCGATTATAAGCCAGCCCCCTTTATTGTCAGCAGTATTGTTGATGATGTTGATATGGTGACAGTCGTGTCTGAAGGGATTTTCAGCTATTGCGGTGCTAAGGTCAAAATTGACACTGACCGGCATATTGGCCCTGAACGCGCGCTTGTGCGGGTTGATGGTGAACCGGTTGGCCATGTCACAACGGGTGAATATGGATCACAGATGCTGTCATTAGGCGGCGTGCATCATTTAACCGGTGGTGGTAAAAAAGAAGGCCGTGTCACCTGTGCCACCCTATTGGCGCTTTGCAATGGTGATGCGGTTGATATGCAGGTTGATGATGGATCAAGCCTTGTGTTGCAAGCTGGTAAAGCGCCAGTGATCAATGGTGTTGTTGAGGCGCGCATGCGGGTTGGGTGCGGTTCGGCAACAATTGGCATGTTTGCCGCACAATGGCATAATCTGGTCGATGAGGTGGTCATTGTCGATGACCATATTACCGGCGTGATGTCTGAACATCAGGCAGGAAAGGTTATTGGCTGGCCTGCGAGTGGCATTAAAATTCTGGGGCGCCGGTCAACGCCTGGTCGTTATTTTCAGGTGGCTGAGCCCGGCACCGGATGGGGCGGCACGAATCTGACTGATCCACTTGCCATTCTTGGGTCATTCGATCCAAAGATCGCCACGCCCGGACAGTCTTTGTTGATGGTCTCGACGACGGGTGAGCAATTTGCCTATTACGAACTTGATCAAGATTTGCAGCCTGTCGAAACCGCCATGCCAGCACGGTTGCAATCGTCAATCAAACGGATTGAGGAAAATTGTGAACCGGCATTGACCTCGGTTAGTTTCATGGGCGGGGCTGGCGGGTCGCTTCGTGCGGGTGTAACCGAAAATCCGGTGATGCTAACACGTTCGGTCAAAGACGCTTTGACACGGGTTACATGTGGTGGGGCGCCGGTCTTTATCTGGCCTGGCGGCGGCATCACGCTGATGGTTGATGTGACAAGCCTTCCTGAAAATGCGTTTGGCTATGTGCCAACCCCAGCATTGGTTGCGCCAATCGAATTTACCATGCGCAAAGATGATTATATCGCTCTTGGCGGCCATGTTGATCATATCATGTCGATTGATGATGTTCTGGCTGGCAAGGTCGGGCCACAAAATGATCACGATCTTGCTGGCAAAAGGCGATTTGCCCAGCAGCCGCAAAATCCTTGGCCAATAAGGCGATAGGCCATGCTGTCGTCAGCTGCCGCAACCGCTCGCCCGCCTGTTTTATCGGCGAATCTGCCTGCGGTGGTGGGGCAACCGGTTCAAATGCTAAGTGGGGCAATGGCAAATTGGCTAGATCACCGATTACATCTTCAACATGGGCCAATTGATTTAATCATCACCGCTGAGGGCGACAAAGGTGAGGTGGCTGCCGCCTATGCCCGCGCCGCAGATGCGTTTTGCGGCCTTCTTGATCGGTTGGTCGATGAGTTGGCGATACTGCGATTGCCAGCCGAATCCAAAATTACTGGCCGTCTGAAAGGGCCCGTTGCCAAACGCATGGCAGCGGCGATCAGCCCGTATTTGCCGCGCCATGACAAGGCTGATTTCATCACCCCAATGATTGCCGTTGCGGGAAGCGTTGCTGATGAAATTTTGCTGGCAATGGGCGACAAGCTTGTTCGGGCTTCGGTCAATAATGGCGGCGATATCGCGCTCTATCTTGCCGAGGGTGCCTTTTTTGATATCGGCATTGCCGATGACCGCGACACGCATCTTAGCGATTTTGCGATGGCCGCTTCGGGTGGCGGTCATATGCCTCTTCATGGCCGGATCAGGCTGCATTATGATGACGGCATCGGGGGCATTGCGACAAGCGGTTGGCGGGGGCGAAGCTTGTCGCTTGGGATTGCAGATTCGGTTACCGTGCTGGCACAAAATGCGGCTGCTGCCGATGTTGCTGCCAGTTTGATTGCCAATGCGATTACCATATCGTCACCGGCAATTACACGCCAGCCTGCGGCCAGCCTTGTGCCGGATAGTGATTTAAAAGACCGGCTTGTCACGGTTGATGTTGGCCCTTTGAGCGCAGATGAAATTGATCAAGCACTTGCCGCCGGTGCCTGCTTGGCACGTCATATGTTTGATGATGGGCAGATCATGACCGCCTATGCGCGGCTTGCAGGGCGAAGCTTTATCATTGCCAGTGAATGACTGGGGGTATTTTGCAAAAGCGGCTTGGTCGTAGCGCCAAAATCGGTCACTCTAGCAGGTAGGAGATTTTCCGCCCATTTTATTGGGCCGCATTTATTGAGTTCCGTTTATGGGCTGTGGATATTGATGACTGATTTAATCGTGTTTGATAAGGATGGGGTGATCCTTGATCTAGAGGCGACATGGCTGCCAGTGGCGCGGGCTGTGGCGCATTATACAGCAAGCCGTATTCCCGATGATTGGGATGGCGATATTGGCGGGGTTGAATTGCTGGCGGCTATTGGCGTTGATGAAGCTGCTGGCGAAATTGACTCACGCGGTATTTTTGCCGCCGGTTCTTTTGCCGATATTCGCAGCTGTTGGCAGAAAATGCTGCCAAGCCATATGATCAAGCTTGATCAGGATGATCGCTATAAGCAGGATGTGCAAATATTGGTTGATCGGCATGGCCGCAATCAGACTGTGCCAAAAGGTGAGGTTGAAGCGCCGCTTCGCCAGCTTCACAAGGATGGCTATCAGCTTGCAATTTTGACCAATGACAGCGAAAGCAGCGCCAAAAAAAACATGCAGGATATTGGCGTTCTGGGTTTATTTTGTACGGTGGTTGGTGCGGATAGCGGCTTTGGGTCAAAACCTGGGCCGCATGGGTTTTTGCATTGTTGCCAGATTGCTGGTGTGACGCCAGCGGCAAGCATTATGGTTGGGGATACGATGGCTGATTATGGCGCGGCCATTGCCGCAAAGGCCGGTGATTTCATCTGTGTTGCTGACAGCGTTGACAACCGCCCGCATCAAGATATTCATCACGAGAATGTTATTGGCAGGATTGATCAATTGCCTGCCTTAATGGCGCGACGGTCTTTGCGTTAACTCTGGAATTTGCGGGTAGAATTTTCATGGCAGATCAAATCATTATCGTCGGTGCCAGTCATGCAGGTATTTCCTGCGCTGAACAATTGCGTGCAAATGGTTATGCTGGCCGAATTTGCATCATTGACCGGCTGGTTGGTGCGCCGCTTGAACGCCCGCCATTGTCAAAGGCTTTTTTGCAGGCCGATGGTCAAGATGATGCCAAATTTCTTTTACGGCGACCCGACTGGTTTGCCGCGCATGATATTGAGTTGCTTGATGGGCGGGATGCGGTGTCGGTTGATCAACTGCAAAAACAGCTAAATCTCGATGATGGCAGTCAGCATGGTTATGACAAGCTGGTGCTTGCCACTGGGGCGGTGCCGCGACAGCTTGCGGCGGCGGCTGGTCTTGATGGGGTGTTTGTGCTTCGCCATCCCGATGATGCGCATGCTTTGCGCAAGGCGGTTTCGGGTCGCCAGCAAGCGGTGGTGATTGGCGGCGGTTATATCGGGCTGGAAGTTGCGGCAAGTTTGACCAAGCTTGGGCTTCGCGTTGATGTGATCGAAATGGCTGACCGGCTGTTGGCGCGGGTGGCAAGCCCGCAGATTTCGTCGTTTTTTGCTGAATTGCATCAAAGCCATGATGTTGGGCTGCATATTGGCGCAAATTGTCGGGAAATTTTGCAAAAAGACGGTGCCTTTACTGGTGTGCAGCTTGACGATGGTCGCCAGATTGCGGCTGAATTACTGCTTGTCGGTATTGGCGTTCTACCTGATCTGGATCTGGCAGCGTCAGCGGGGATTGAGGCAGGTAATGGCATTTTGGTTGATGCAATGATGCAAAGCTCGGTTCAGGATATTTTTGCGATTGGTGATGTGGCGCTGATTGATGGTGCGGCTTTGCGAATCGAATCGGTTGATAATGCGCAAATGACCGCGGCGCGCGCTGCGGCTGCAATTTGCGGCCTTGCGCAACCGTCAATGGCAGCACCGTGGTTCTGGTCGGAACAATTTGATGTTCGCCTACAATCGGCAGGTATTGTGCCGCTGGCATCGCCTGATCTTCGCCATCAACTGCGGCCGGGGAAACGCGAAGGTGGTTTTTCCGTCTGGAGCTATGGTGACAAAGGGAAATTGGCCGCGGTTGAGGCTGTTCGTGATCCGGCAGGCTATATGCTTGGCAAGAAATGTCTTGATCTTGGGCTGTCGCCTGATCCTAACGCTATTGGTAATGGCGATTTTGATCTCAAGGGTTTTGTTGCAGCGGGGAATAAAAAATGAATTATCAGGATGTGGCCTTGCATGATAAGCCGGCGCTTATCGATCTTAGAAGCGACACTGTAACAAAACCAACAGCGGAAATGCGCCAAGCCATGGCAACAGCCGAAGTGGGTGACGATGTTTATGGGGATGACCCCACGGTCAATAAACTTCAGGACAGGGTTGCCACGCTTCTTGGTAAACAGGCTGGTCTGTTTGTTGCGAGTGGTACCCAGTCTAATCTTGTCGCGCTATTGTCGCATTGCCAACGCGGTGATGAATTGCTGGTTGGAGATTGCTATCATGTTCATCGCTATGAGGCTGGCGGTGTTTCGGTTCTTGGCGGCGTGATGATGGAGGCGATTGGAACCGACCATCGCGGTTTGATGACACCGTCGCAAATCATTAAGGCTGTCAAATTGGATGATCCGCATTGCCCGATTAGCCGTTTGCTATGTCTTGAAAATACCATATCTGGTCATGTCCATGATGTTGGGGTTGTTGCCGGGCTTGCCAAAGCTGGAAAAGATAGTGGACTTGGCGTGCATCTTGATGGGGCGAGGTTGATGAATGCTGTGGTCAAGCTTGGCGTGCCTGCCAAGCAGATTGTTGATCCTGTTGATAGCGTGTCTTTATGCCTGTCAAAGGGGCTTGGCACGCCGGCAGGATCGGTTCTTGTTGGCTCGCATGAATTTATTGCGCGTGCGCGCCGGATGCGCAAATTGGTTGGCGGCGGCATGCGTCAGGTTGGCATTCTGGC
>CAJYBL010000013.1 GCA_913064995.1 uncultured Alphaproteobacteria bacterium | reverse complement strand
GCGGTTTTGCCAATGCCAAGCGCCTCGGCAGCAATCAAGATCCGTTCGGGATTCAGACTATCAAGAAGATAGGAAAACCCCTTTCCCTCCTCGCCAATACGATGCGCCTCGGGCACAATCAGTCCATCAATGAAAATCTGATTACTATCAACCGCGGCGCGCCCCATTTTGGCAATTTCGCGCACCTCGATATGGGATCGGTCAAGATCGGTGTAAAACAACGTCAACCCATCAGTTCGGCGACCCGATTTGCTTGGCTGGCTGGTTCGCGCCAAAAGCAAAATTTTGCTTGCCACCTGCGCCGTTGATGTCCAGATTTTCTGCCCTGATACAAAATAGCCACCATCAATCTTATCAGCGCGGGTGCGGATATTGCCAGTATCAAGCCCCGCATCCGGCTCGGTAACCCCAAAACAGCATTTCACCTCGCCCTTGATCAATGGTGGCAGCCATGCCGAACGCTGTTCCTCAGTGCCATAAACAACAATCGGATGCGGCCCAAAAATATTGATATGAACGGCTGATGCGGCCGCCATGCCGCCGCCGGTTTCGGCAATTTTCTGCATCATCAAGGCTGCTTCGGCAATGGCAAGAGCCGCCCCGCCATAGGCCTCGGGCATGGCAATCCCGAGCCAGCCACCAGCCGCAATGGCCGCATAAAATTCTTCAGGAAACCGCCCATCACGATCCGCCGCCAGCCAATAATCATCATCAAAATCGGCCATGATCGCGTCAATCGCATCAATGATTGATTGCTGTGTTGGCGAATAGGAAAAATCCATCGCTATAAAACTCCTTGATGATGATGTTTCGTGGCAGCGGGCATGGCATATCAAGCAGGGTAAGGCAGAAGAAAAATTTACCAATCACAGTGAAAGGTTTTTTGCAAAAACCCAACATTTTTTCGCGAAATATAACTTTACGGCCATGGCCAGCTCTAGTGCATCAGCCAATATGATCTGATTTCCATGATGGCGTGCGGCGCGCAAAAAACGCATCAACCCCTTCGCGCGCATCGGGGTGATCCCAGCAATCGGCAAGCGCCGTAATTGTCATATCAATCACGGCATCATCAATGGCGGGTTGCAGCTTGCGGATCAGGGTTTTTGCCGCCTGCATTGCGGCCGGACTCGCATCAAGATAGGGCGCGATCATGGCGTCAATTTCAGCGGTGAAATCAGCGGCTGGTACCAGCTTTGTGATCAGCCCAATTCGGTTGGCCGTTGCCGAATCAAACCGCCGCGCCGACATAAATAATTGCCGTGCCGCTGGTGCCCCAATGCGCGCAACAACATAGGGGCTGATTGTGGCGGGGATTAATCCAAGGCGTGTTTCGGTCAGGCAAAAACGCAAATCATCCGATGCCAGCACCTCATCACAAACTGCCATAATGCCAATGCCGCCACCAAACGCATTGCCGTCAACACAGCCAAGCAGTGGCCGCGGGAACCGGTCCATCACCTTCAGCAAATGCGCCAATTTTGCCGCCTCAGCCATGCGCTGTGATCGCGGTGCGTCAATCTGCTGGCGCATCCAGACAAGATCACCACCAGCGCAAAAGCTGGTTGCCGCGGCATTTGTTGCCCGAAAACATACCAATCGGCAGGACGGATCATCGCCAAGTTTGGTAAAGGCCGCGTAAAGCGCGGCAATCATGTCTGGCGATAACGCATTATGACGGTCAGGCTGATTCAAAAAAAGATGATCAATGCCGTTAGCATCACGGGTTTGAATAATGGGCAGATCGGGCATGATGGTCATATCCTCATAGATCACGAAAACCGGTTAAGGCGTTTGCCTTTTGCTGGATGGCTGATTGTTGCTTGGCCTTTTAGTGCTTGGCCGATTAGCGGGTGGCTGGCGAAGGCTACTGGCGAATTTTGCCGCAACCGCCAAGGCATCATGGTCAAGGCCTGTGGCAAAACCGGCTTTGGAAAGCATTTCGGCCACTGCCTCGCTTGCCACATTTCCGGCAGCCCCGGGCGCATAGGGGCAGCCACCAAGCCCGCCAACCGACGCATCAAAACAACGAATCCCATAGGGCAGGCTAGCCGCAATATTGGCAAGCGCCTGCCCACCCGTATCATGATAATGGCCAGCAAGATAAGCGCCACCAACCGCATGAACGCATTGATCAAGAAGCTTTTGGATCGCTGGCGGTTTTGCCATACCAACCGTATCACCAAGCGAGATTTGATAGCAGCCCATATCCATCATTCTAGAAGCAAGATCAGCCACAATCTGCGGGTCAGTATCGCCATCATCAGGACAGTGAACAACCATGCTGATATAGCCGCGAACCGGTATTTTATGCGCCGCCGCGGCCGCCATGACCGGCTGAAACCGACCCAGACTTTCGGCAATTGAGCAATTGATGTTTTTCTGGCTAAAGCTTTGCGATGCGGCGGCAAAGATGCCAATCGAATCAACCCCTGCAGCAAGCGCGTGATCAAAGCCAGTCATATTTGGCACAAGCGCAGCATAGGACACGGATGGCGGCCGGTCGATAGCCACCATTACAGCCGCACCATCCGCCAGTTGCGGCACCCATTTTGGGCTGACAAAACTGGTCGCTTCGATATCGGCGAAATCGCATCTCAACAAAAGATTTATCCTGGTGATTTTGGTGGCGGTGAGAGTGAAAACAGGTTCATTTTGCAGCCCATCACGCGGACTCATCTCAAAAATACGAACGCTGTTTTGGGTCACTTTGATTTTCCATTTGGCTATGGCATGCGCTTGAGGCTAACATGTCAATTCTACAATCAACGACCAATCGGCGCCGCGATTTTTGGCGCAGCTTCAAGCCGCCATCCTGTTTGAACCACCATCGGAGCATTATTCCATGAGTAAAATCAATATTGAATTTACCCTTTTTTCGGCCTTTTATTCGCCATTGATCTCAACCATGACTGGCGGTTTTCTGAAAGAAGAAGGGCTGGATTTCGAATATACGGTTTCCGCACCGGGCGTGACCGCCATTACCGCGCTTGATAACGGTACTGCCGATGTTGTTCAATCGACCCTCAGCCAAGGCTTTAACACCTTGAACAAGGGCGGTGTGCCTGCTTGTGTGCATTTTGCACAGATCAATGAGATGGACGGGTTTTTCTTGACTGGCCGTGATGCCGATCCAGCATTTAACTGGAACAAGCTCGAAGGCGCTGAAGTCTTGGTTCACCATGGTGGCCAGCCAATGACGATGTTCAAATATGCCTGCTACAAAGGCGGGGTTGATATCAATAAGATCAAGATTATCGATGCCGGCAATGGTGGCGAAATGGACAAGGCATACCGCGCTGGAACAGGTCAATATATCCACCAGCAAGGCCCAGCCCCTCAACAGCTAGAGGCTGATCGTGTTGGCCATGTCGTCACCGCGCTTGGGCCGACAATTGGCCCATGCGGTTTCTCCAGCCTTGCGGCCAAACCAGAATGGCTGGAAACCGATGAGGCCAAAGCCTTTACCCGCGCCTATATCAAAACCCGTAATTATATGAATGACACACCTGCGGTCGAAATTGCCCGCGCGGAAAAGCCATTATTTCCGAATATTGACGAGGCCGTTCTTGCCGATTGCATCGATACCTATCAAAAAATGGGAGTCTGGACACGCCATATCGACATTACCGATGCTGGCTATGAGGCGATGTTGAATATCTTTGAATATGATGGCATGTTGAAAACTCGCTATGCCTATGATCAGGTATGCGCCAAACCGCCAATTGTCTAACCCACCAATTTTAGGGCGTGTATTTTAAACCAAAAATATCAGGGGCTGAGCGGCTGCTTTTTCACATGCGCTTGGCCCTGTTTTCCAAGTGCGATAAACCGCTTCATAAATGGCTTTGTTTGATCATCGCGGCGCACCGCCGCATAAAGCTGGCGCGTCAGACCATTTCGGGTGACAGATTTTGTGACAAGCTCACCATCAATATCGGCCGAGCGAATAACCCAATCAGGAAGCACCGCCACTCCCTTATTTGCTCCCACCAACATCAGCATCACCGCGGTCAACTCAACCTGCCGGATTAATTTTGGTTCAATCTTGGCCGGAATCAAAAGCTGGCTGAAAATATCGAGACGAGTGCGTTCAACCGGATAGGTGATCAGCGTCTGATCGGTGAAATCAGCAGCGTCAACATAGTCTTTTTCGGCAAGCCGGTTGGCTTTCGCCGCAAGGAATGTCGGTGCATAGGGGAATAGCTGGTGAAATTCGACCCCGCGAATATCTTCAGGGTCTGACGAAATGACAATATCGACTTCTTCATCGGCCAATGCTTTTAACGCCCGAAACGCCAATCCCGGGCGAATATCAATATCAACATCGGGAAAATCTTGACGAAACAGATTGAGAACCGGAAACAACCATTCAAAACAAGCATGACATTCAATCGCGATATGCAAGCGGCCAGCCTGTCCGTTTTGCAAATTATCAAATTCAGCTTTCAACAAATCAATTTCGGGTAAAATACGCTCAGCAGCGCGCAGAAACCGCAATCCTTCGGCAGATAAACGCATCGGTTTGGTGTTTTTGACAAATAGATCGACTCCAAGCTGGTCGCGGATGGCCTTGATCTGATGCGATAGCGCTGATTGCGTAATATGCAGCTGTTCAGCCGCTTGCGCTACCGATCCGGCGGCATGAATGGCCATGATGGTTCGCAAATGACGAAGCTCGATGTTCATGAATATCTCTCATAAAGTTTATGATTATTATGAATTTGTTTCACAAATATGTTTCTGGCACAAATGATGTAAGTAAACAAGTCCAGATAATTTGCCAGTTTCGAGGATGTAACAATGGGTCACAAGCCCCCCAAAATTTCATTTGAATTTTTCCCGCCAAAATCGCTTCAGGCGAGTTTTGATTTGTGGGAGTCGTTGAATGTTTTGGCGCCGCTTAACCCCGAATTTGTATCTGTTACCTATGGGGCGGGTGGCACGACGCGCCAGCTTACCAAGGAAATGACCGAAGCCATTGGCAAAAGCTACGGCTTGGATGTTGCTGCGCATCTGACCTGCGTCAATGCCAGCAAGGCCGAAACATTGGCCATTGCAAAAAGCTATGTTGATGCAGGGGTCAAACAGATTATCGCCCTTCGCGGTGATGCCCCACAAGAAAGCGCAGGCTTTTGCCCGCATCCTCAAGGATTTGCGGATTCCGTTGATCTTGTCGCCGGTCTTGCCGCCACAAAGATTAAAACTATTCATGTTGGCGCCTATCCCGAACCACATCCCGAAGCCAGCAGTTACAATGCCGATATTGACTGGCTGAAGCGCAAAATTGATGCTGGTGCCACCTCGGCAATCACCCAGTTCTTTTTCGATAGTGAGATATTTTTGCGGTTCCGTGATCGCTGCGACAAGGCGGGGATTCATGTGCCAATCATCCCGGGCATTCTGCCAATTGAAAATTGGGACAATGTCAAACGCTTTGCCAGCCGCTGCGGTGCCAGCATTCCGGCAAGCCTTGACGCCGAATTTGCCATGGCCAAACGTAATGAGGTTGAAGATATTCTGTCAGTTGTTGTGGCAACCGATATTTGTTCTGATCTGATGGATCATGGCATTGACCAGTTTCATTTTTACACATTGAATCGGCCTTATTTAACGCGCGATGTTTGTCTAGCACTTGGGATTGTTCCCGATACCAAATTGCCGCTTGTTGCCTGATTATAATTTGGGACTGGCGCTCCATAGGAAATTGGCGCGCTTGTAATGCAGTCTCGTTAGATGCCAAGATGCAGCTTTGGTTTCCAGAATGGGCGGAACAATTCTATTTTTGGACAGCGATCCATCACTACCTTAAGACCTGCCTCTTCAGCAAGGCGCGCCGCATCATGATCAACAACCCCGATTTGTCCCCATAACACCTTTGCTCCAATATCGATTGCCTGTTTGGCTATATCATATAAATCTTCTGGCTTACGAAACACTTCAACCATATCCACTGCCCGATCGACAGAGGCAAGGTTTGGGTAAACCTTCAGCCCCCGTATTGAGCCAAGGCCAGGTCGTGGGTTAATAGGAATCATGTCGTAACCAGTTTCATGCAAAACGCGCAACACCCCATAGCTGAACTTAGTTTTGTCAGGGCTGGCGCCGACCATGGCAATCGTTTTTACCGAGGACAGAATGTCCTGAATATATGCATCGGTATAAGGCTCGTTATGGTTCATTTAATTTTATCCGTCGAAGTCGCAATATCTGCTTTTAATTCGTGCGATGCCAATGGGTCAAGAAATGGATTGCGATAAAGTTTGTCATGACTTTCCACACCAACCTCAATCACGCAATCACTTTTCGCGCGCGCCACGCACAACACAATATAGCCATCATTAATTTGCCGGTTGTTAAGTGCCACTTGAGCCCGCTGATCAATATCGCCTGCCAAAAGCTTGGCCGCACAGGTAATGCAGCCACCATATTTACAGCCATACGGCAAATCAACTCCCTGGTCTCTTAGCTCGTCAAGCAGCGGTTTGCGGCCAGAAACGGCGAAGGCTGCATTGTCACGATTGGCAATGGTAATCGTCTTCATAGCCAAATATCGCTTGTGCAATCACCACCGGGATAACGTGCTTCATGGCACCTGCTTGGCCCATTTGGCTCATTGCCAAAATCGACAATAAAGTCAGGATTGATGGACATGCCACCATTTTCTGGGTCACAGTCAATCATCACCATGACACCACCCTTTTCCCGGATTTCAGGATAAAATTGATTGTCCCATGTGCTGAACAGCGACGTGGTGACATAAAGGCGCCTTCCATCAAGCGACAGTTGGAACATCTGTGGACCACCAGCCAAAGTGACACCATTTACAATGGGAGCCTTCCCCAGTAAGCCACCCATCCAAATCTGACCAGTCAATTTTGGATTATGGGGGTCAGAGATATCATATTGCCGCATATCTCCATGAAGCCAGTTATTAAGGTAAAGATATTTGTCGTCCATTGATATCAGAATTGCTGACATAACCCCCGGAATAGGGATAGGCCAGTCTGGGTGCGGTTCATTTTCAACATCGATGATTTTTTCCCACTGCCACTTTCCAACATCATTTTTCCACCAATGAATGACATTCGAGCTGAGGGCTGCGCCACAAAATCCGTGCGAACTGTCAGGATTATGATGAAATTTTACTTCGAGCGGGATCAACCCATCCTCGCCGAGATAAAAACTCTCAACCGGTTCCCGTTTCTCAAAATCCCAAAAATGCAACTCACGCCCATATTTGAGATATCCAACTTCTTCCAAATCAAAACCAGGCATAAACGTATTTGGCGCTGCCCATTCCGAACTAACCATCACATTATGGCGAGGCTGGTACCAAAAATCATAGCCAAATTTGATATCTCCCATGGAATTTTCCCAACGGCCAACAATTTTGAAATCCTTGTCTAGGTGCAGATAGCCGCCTGGAGCCTCCCCCTTGGCATTACCAAGAAAAGAAATGATTATTTCGCTGCCAAGACAATGCACAGTATGCGGACCAGATAAATCAGCCTTGGACTTAATCTCACCGCCATCGATAACGGTGTGAATGCGCGGGGCGAGCGGATCCGTTGCGGTATCCACAACATAGATGTTATTAGACCGAACACCCGGAAGAAGCAGATATTTGCGCGCCATCTCTGTATCATCATGACAGGATGAACACGCATTCCAGCCCATGTGGTGAAGCTCGTCACCGATATTTGGCATATCAAGCCGATGAATAACTTTGCTAAAAGTTGGACTGTCAGGGTCTACATCAACAGTTGCCAGATAATCCGGTTTCTGGATGCCCGTGCCGGTGTAGATTGCAATTGTGTAAAGCAACGACTCTCGCGGGGCTTTAACCGCATCCTGAGGACTGGCATAACCCGGACCGCAACATTCCATCTCAAAAACTCCTTCTATTCCAAATATGTCTCTAGCCCGGCATGTACCGCGTCACCAAATAACTTTTTACTTACTTTTTTGGTGCCTGGTGTCATCAAACTCAGGCCAATAAAACCCGATCCCACCTGACATTGCAACCATCAGTAAGATTAGTAAGCAGACGGTTACAAGTGCTTTATAGTTTTTAAAAATTTTTTTGAACGCAAGCTCTGGCATTTAGCATTTTTAGGTTATACATTCTGAATTCCCTCATACTATTAACGGATATCGTCATGCGTAGCTTGAATACTGGAAAAAACCTTTTGCATTGGCTAGCGAATGTTGATGAGGATGGCATCGCATGGCTGCACCTTCAGACAGATGGTAAATCTGTGAATGTCCTGACCCATGCTGTGATGGCAGAACTAGGGAGCCTTGTTGACCAGCTTGAGGCGAGCGAAGACCTCACGGGTGTAGCTATGCTATCAGGCAAGCCGGGTGGTTTTGTTTATGGCGCGGATATCCATGAATTTGAGACGCTAAAAACCGCCGATAATGTTGCCAATCACATGTTATTTGTCCATGGATTGTTCAACCGCATTGAGGCACTTCCCGTCCCTAGCTGTGTTGGCGTTGACGGGATTGCTGTTGGCGGTGGACTGGAAATTGCCCTGGTATTTGACCGTATATTTGTTACCTCATCTCAAAAAACAAAGCTGGGCTTTCCCGAGGTTAATCTCGGCATTATGCCAGGCTATGGCGGCAGCGGGCGGGCCTACGGCCGGGTTGGCACTAAAGCCGTATTGGAAATGATGGTCAGCGGACGCCCACTTGGCAGCCAAGATGCGATCAAAAACGGACTTGCTGATGACATAGTTGATAACGCGGATGACTTAGAAGTGGCAATGCGCCAATGGTTACTGGGACGCAAAGGCGAAAAGCCTTCCCGCACCCAGCTCGAAACCGCAGCAGATGCAACAGAGATTGCCGCGGCAAGAGATAAGTACCTTAAGCGGGTGCGCGCCGATCACACACCTGCTCCTGCGGCAATCATCGGCCACGTTGAAAATTTTGGTCATGATAAAAGCGCCATGTCAGCAGGCGAAATAGGTGTTTTCCCTAACCTTATGATTGGCAGAGCATCAAAAAATTTGCGCCGTGTTTTTTACCTCACCGATGCGGTTCGGAAATCGGCACGCGGTGTCAGCGGCATCAAACGGCTGCATGTTGTTGGAGCGGGTGTTATGGGCGGCGACATTGCAGCGGTCGGGGCAATGGCCGGCCTTGATGTCACATTAGCAGATATGAATGAGGCCGCCATTGAGGGCGCGATTGCGCGCGCAAAGAAGTTATTTGAGCGGCGCCTGAAAAGTGATGACAAGGTTGCCGCAGCGCTAGCACGCCTCCGGGCAGATTTTGATGGTAACGATGCTGCTGATGCCGATCTGATTATCGAAGCAGTTGCTGAAAAGCTAGACGTCAAACAGGCCGTTTTCCAAAATCTAGAGACTGTTAGTAAAGCTGGTGCAATTTTGGCAACAAACACTTCGGCTATTCCACTAGAGGATATCGCCTCGGTATTAAAAGCACCAGAACGCTTAATTGGACTGCATTTCTTCAACCCTGTTCCCGTTTTGCCTCTGGTTGAGGTGATCTGGTCAAAATATTCGGATCAAGATATAGTTAATCGGGGAATGCAGTTTGCTGGCCAGATTGGTAAAATGCCGGTTCGCTGTAAATCGGCGCCGGGCTTTTTGGTAAACCGCGCTTTGCTTCCTTATATTTTCAAGGCGATTGAGGCAGTGGCCGGCGGGGAAAGTGCCGACCTCATTGATGAAGCGTTGGTTGATTTTGGCATGCCAATGGGGCCGATCGAACTCGCCGATCAGATTGGGCTAGATGTCTGCCTTGATGCTGGCATCGTGCTTGGCATATCCCCGACCGCAAAAACATTACTCGACGAGAAAGTTAAGGCTGGTACAATTGGGCGTAAATCTGGAAGCGGCTTCTATGAATGGGATGGAAACCAAGCTATCCGGGCGCGCCAATCACAAGATCCGAGCGTTATGGCCGCAATCGCTGAAAACATGTTGGCCCCCATGATTGAGGAATGCCAGCAAGCGGTAGATCAACAGGTTGTTGACTCCGCTGATAGCGCAGATGCTGGAATGATCTTTGGTATTGGTTTCCCTGGCTTTCGTGGCGGGCCGCTGAACTGGGCTCAAGAGCAATAAATTATACGGCTAGATTAGGGAATCACCATGACTGAAATTTTCATTTTAGCGGCACAAAGGTCAGCCATTGGCAGCTATGGTGGCAGTTTGAAAGACACCACGCCAATCGATCTCGCCATCCCCGTTGCAAAGGACGCGATTGAAAAATCTGGCCTGCCTGCAGATGCGATCCAGCATGCGACTTATGGCCATGTGATTCACACCGAACCGCGAGACATGTACTCTCCGCGCTGTATTTCTATTGGGGCTGGTCTGCCCGAGGCATCACCAGCCTTTCAGGTTAACCGGCTATGCGGAAGCGGCCTTCAAGCAATTGTCAGCGCAACTCAACTCATTAAACTTGGCGATTGCGACACGGGACTGGCAGGCGGCGTTGAGGTGATGAGTCGTGGTCCTTATATCCTACCGGCACAACGCTGGGGCGCTCGTATGGGTGACTCCACTGTTATTGATATGATGACAGGTGCCTTGCATGATCCGTTTGGAATTGGGCATATGGGAATCACTGCTGAAAATGTTGCCGCAGACTATGGTATCAGCCGCGAGGATATGGATCAGTTCTCAGCGCAGTCACAGGCCCGCGCCGCCCATGCCAGTAAGGCTGGATATTTCAAAAACCAGATTACTCCGGTGGACCTGACCAAGCGACGCAAGACAGTTACGTTTGATCATGATGAATTTATCCGCGCTGAAAGCACGGCTGAAAGCCTCGCAGGTTTGCGGGCTGCATTTGCCAAAGATGGGTTAGTTACTGCAGGCAATTCATCTGGAATCAATGATGGCACAGCTTCCCTCGTGCTAGCGAATGCGGCTGCGGTAGGAACACATAAAGTAAATCCTTTAGCACGCATTGTCGCCTATGGGTTTGGCGGGGTGCCGCCGCGCATCATGGGCATGGGGCCAGTGCCCGCCAGCAAAATGGCATTAGAGCGAGCTGGTTTAAGCGTTGATGACCTTGATCTCGTTGAGAGTAACGAAGCCTTTGCTGCCCAAGCTTGCGCCGTATCACGTCAGTTAAATCTTGATGCAGCGCGCGTAAACCCCAACGGTGGCGCCATTGCACTTGGCCATCCAGTTGGCGCCACCGGCGCAATTATAATGACCAAACTGATCCATGAATTACACCGTATCAATGGCCGTTATGGTATGGCGACAATGTGCATTGGCGGCGGCCAAGGCATTAGTGTAATTATTGACGCAAAGCCATGATCTAAAGGGTTTTTCTTTTTTTATCTCACTTACCGTGATGCAAATCGGAGCCTCCATTATGTATAAAGCGCCACTTGAGGATTATCAGTTCCTGTTGGACCGAGTTATCGGTTTCGATTTGCTAATGGCAGATATCGGCAATGATGATGTAAACCAAGAACTGGCCGACGCTGTGCTGGAAGAAGCTGGCAAGCTTGCTGGAAATGTCATTGCACCACTTAACCACAGCGCGGATATGGCAGGTGCAAAGCGCCTTGAAGATGGCAATGTTAAAACTCCTGACGGGTTTAGTGATGCCTATGCTGCAATGGGTGAAGGCGGCTGGACAGCGATGGAAGCTGACGAAAGATTTGGCGGACAAAATCTGCCAATGACACTCACCACCGCAGTGAATGAATTATGGCAATCAGCTAACATGGCCTTTGCCTTGTGTCATCTTCTCACGCAAGGACAAATTTACGCTTTACAGAAATCAGCCAGCCCAGAACTACAACAGACCTATATCCCACCGATGGTGGAAGGCCGATGGACTGGCACAATGAACTTAACCGAGCCTCAAGCCGGCACCGACCTTGCAGGCATAAAAAGTCGTGCCGTTCCAAATGGTGACCATTTTCTGATCACCGGTCAGAAAATATACATCACCTATGGTGAACATGATATGGCTGAGAATATTGTCCATCTTGTGCTTGCTCGAACCCCAAATGCCCCCGAAGGCATGAAGGGCATTTCTGTATTTATTGTGCCAAAATTTTTACCTGATGATGCGGGTGACTATACCAAACCAAACGACCTGCGATGCCTATCCATCGAGAAAAAGTTGGGGATTAAAGGTTCACCCACCGCGGTCATGCAATATGGTGAAGCAGGCGGAGCCGTTGGCTATCTTGTTGGTGCAGAAAACCATGGCATCGACATCATGTTTGCCATGATGAACCATGCGCGTATTGCCGTTGGATTACAGGGGCTGGCAATTTCCGAGCGCGCCTATCAGCAAGCACGGGGTTATGCAAAGGACCGCGTTCAGGGCGTGCCGCTCGACGGCAAAAAGGGCGATGCTATTGTCAATCATCCTGATGTGTTGAGGCTTCTTGGCGGTATGAAGGCCGAGATTGAAGCGATGCGAGCCCTCATGATGGTTGGGGCTGCTGCGATGGATAAAGCGCGGCATGCCGATGCCGATGAAAAAGATACGCATGAAGCCCGCGTCGGATTGCTGATCCCGATTATCAAGGGCTGGATGACTGAAAGGTCACTAGACATCACCTCGGATGCAGTGCAAATTCATGGCGGTATGGGCTTTATTGAAGAAACTGGGGCTGCCCAGCATTATCGGGATGCCCGCATTCTACCTATCTATGAAGGCACGACTGCGATTCAGGCGAATGATCTAGTTTTCAGGAAAACAATTCGTGATAATGGCGCTGCAGTAAACAGCTTACTGGATGATATTGACAACGAAATGGCTACCCTTGCCAATCATCATAATACAGAGATTGTTAAGGCATCCAAGAGCATCATCGAGGCGAACAACACCGCACGAAAAGTCGCTGCGCATATCCTTGGTGGAGCAAACACACCCCGACGTCCAGCGGCAAGTGGCAGCAATTATTTGATGCTTCTTGGAACACTATGCGGTGGCTGGTTGATGACGCGATCCGGTGCAGCAGCAGCCGATGCGTTGGCAAAAGGTGAAACCGGCGCAATCAGCAATGATGATTTTATGAAAATAAAACTGACCACCATGCAAATTTATATAACACATCATTTGCCTAAGATTTCAAGTCTCGCCTGCACCATCACGGATGGCGATAATTCAGCATTAGCAATGCAACCCGACTGGCTTTAGGATATTTAAGCACTAGTATCAGCAGTTTCTTTGAAAATGATTTTCACCCAATCTTCCCACAAAGTTGACAGGGCAGCATAATCAGAAGCGCCAAGGCCGTTTGCCTCAGCAATTTCATAGGGCACGTGCGATGCTGAAATGGCAAAAAGCGGTACGCTCAATTGTTGGGCAGTTTCAAGGGCAAGGCAAGAGTCTTTTCGGGCATTTGTTACGGACATGCCGCCGTCAAAATCACCTTTATTCATGCGTTCTTGAACCCGGTGTATAAGAGGCCGCAACATGCCTTCCTTACGGTTCAGGATCGAAATAAAAGTATCATTAGGCACACCTAGCTTTTTAGACATAGAAAACGCTTCAATCAAAACCACCATAAGGGCGTGCATCACTGCGTTATTTACCACCTTGATACCCATGCCAGCTCCGGTTTTGCCGAGGTCATAAATACCCGCTGCAACCGGTTTCAAAACTGTTTTTGCCATTGCCTTAGACGCATCATCACCACCCATAAAAAAGGTCATCTGGCCATTGGCCATGCTGGCGACACCACCGGCAATCGCAGCATCCACAAACCCTACCCCATATGGGGAGGCAAGGCTGGCGCAATCAATTGCTGTTTGCGGCGTCACAGTACTTGTATCGATTATTAGCTTTGGCCGACTTTGAAGATCAAGCAGCTGGCCTGTCACCGCCAGCGAAATGTCAGGATGTGGCAATGACAGGATTGCAACATCAATCGCCGCCATAAAAGCGTCAAACTGGTCATGCGTAATAATGCCCCCTTGTGAAGCAGACATGCGTTTATCACCATTAAGATCATACCCATGCACGGGTGACAATTTAGCGAATGCCGATGCAACCGCATAGCCAGCATTACCAAGGCCAATGACCCCAACGACAGTTCCGTTACGCGCCTGATCAGTCATGTTTCTGCCCCCATTAGAATACGGCTATTTAGCTCGAACTCCTAATATGCTGCCAATCATTCATCAACGGGTCATTCGTCAATAAGACCGGCGGTCTCAACAACCGCATGGAATAACACATTCGTGCTTGCCGCTGCCCATTCTTGGCTAATTTCTTCAGCTTCATTATGAGACAAACCATCAACACAAGGGCACATGACCATTGCAGTTGGAGCCACCTTGCTCATCCAAAAAGCATCATGCCCGGCCCCAGACACAAGGTTCATGTGCGAATAGCCAAGCCCAGTTGCTGCCTCGCGAACATTGCGCACACAAGAGGGATCAAACTCCACAGGGTCAAGTGCACCAGCCTGCTCAAAAGAAATATCCAGGCCAAGCGTTTCAGCAATCTTATCAGCACCACTTCGAAGCTCCTTGTCCATGGCGGCAATCACCGCAGGGTTTGGGCTGCGAAAATCTATTGTAAAAACCGCTTTGCCTGGAATGATATTAGTTGAGTTTGGGAAGACTTCACAATGTCCAACTGCACCAACGGCATGTGGGGCATGTGATAGCGCAATTTCATGGACAAGCATGGTAATCTGAGCCATGCCAAGCCCGGCATTTACCCGTGATGACATTGGCGTTGATCCGGTATGCGCTTCCTTTCCGTTAAGGGTAACGCGTATCCAATTCAGCCCCTGACCGTGCGTGACAACACCAATATCAATGCCGGCATCTTCAAGGATTGGTCCCTGTTCGATATGAAGCTCAAAAAAGGCAGCGACCGGCCTGCCACCAACATCTGCATCGCCAACCCAGCCAATACGCTTAAGCTCATCACCGAAGCGCAACCCCGTTGAATCTGTCCGACTATAAGCCCAATCAAGACTATGCACACCGGCAAATACACCTGATGACATCATCGGAGGGGTGAACCGGCAGCCCTCTTCATTTGTCCAATTCACAATTTCGATAGGATGCCGTGTTTGCAATCCAGCCTCATTCATGCTGCGGATGATTTCCAATGCCGCCAAAACGCCAAGCGGCCCATCATATTTTCCACCTGTTGGCTGCGTATCAAGATGACTGCCAACCATAACTGGTGGCAAGCTGGCATCAGTTCCATCGCGGCGGGCAAACATATTACCCATTTTATCGATATGAAGCGTCAAGCCTTCAGCCTCGCACCATGATTGAAACAAATGACGCGCGGTCGAATCATCATCGGTTAGCGCCTGCCGGTTATTACCGCCAGCCACGCCCGGGCCAATTTTTGCCATGTCCATCAGGCTTTGCCATAGACGGTCTGAGTCAATGCGCAGATTGCGGCCAATCATCGGATGGGTCTGGGTCATGGGTTTTATCTCACTCTTTTCAGTTTCAGTCACATTTTTGGGCTCGGTCACATTTTTGTGTTTGCGGGCACCTGAAAGGTCAATGATGCCCAAATCGACTCCCACATGGCATCACTCGACTCAGTCGCTCCATCCATTGGCCGCAAAATCACGCTATCAACAAGATAGTCCCGTCCTGCCAGTAGCGCAAAATTGCTTCGCCCGTCCTTGTCGGTTTGGTATTTTGCCTTCTCCACGTGGCGCGGATTATGGCGCGTAAAAACGGTGATCTGCGCATTGGCAAGCGGCACACCATCAGCATAAAGGCGCACCGGCATGGATTGAAGCGGCGGCCATTGATAAGGATTGGCCTCGGCAACAAGCTCGATTGCCAAACCAAGATGCCGGTCCTGTCCGGCACCCATTTTTTCAGGCCCACCAACGGCAATCAGGCTTTTGGCATAACGCTGATAGCGTTCAGTAATTTTACCAAGTGGCAAGCCGCGGCCTTGATGCTGGACAAGCGCATCATCAAAACCTTTCTCGCGCGCAAATTCATCAAATTTTTTGGAATCACTATACGTCAGGCGAGTGGGAGCCGTCTGATGAACAATGATACGAAGCCCGGGCGAACCGGACGCCAACTTTCCGGCCGGACGATCACCATAGCGGCCGGAAATTTCATATCGTTCAGATTGCGATTTGGCACCAGTTCCCAGCAATGCAAATTTTTCAATCTGATCGGGAACATAAATTGCCGATGCGCCTAAAAAGTCAGTGCCAATTAAGAGATCTGCGGTTAAGCTTTGATCTGGATCGGGCTGAAATGAAGATGGTTCAATCCAAAATTCATGCGCCTGTAATGGCAAAGGCAGGATAAAAACGAGCCAAAAAACTGCCGTAGCCCATTTTGGCAGATGCCTGATTATTCTGACAACCCGTTTCACCGCCGCAATCAAGACCGCCCCAGCAGCAGATAAAATCATTACACCCTCAAAAAAACCGCAAAGTTAAGCAAGCTATGCCCCACAAAGACTTCAGACCATTGATGAAAAATTGTAAAGCCCTAACATACCGGTTGGTTCTTGCGGTTTGCTTGTTTGTGATCAGCCCTTTGGCCATGTCGGCCATTGCCCATGAAATCCGGCCAGCTGTTGCTGATCTGTCAATGACCAGCGCGCCGCTACCGGCAAATAACAAGGCTTTGCACGACCAGCTTTTCATCACGATTGACCTGAATGCCGAATTATTTCTTGCCGGTCTGGATGCCAGCTTTGTGCGTGATACCGATGACGCGCCACAAGGCAAAGATTATGATGCGCTTCGCGCCCTTGCCGCCAATCAGTTAGCGCAAAAATTCACCAACCAATGGCCCAATTTTGAAAAAGCCCTGACCGGCATCGCCGATGACCGACCGCTATCTTTCCAGCTTGATTCCATTCAGGTTGAAGATAATCCAGCGATTACCTTGCCCCGAAGCAGCAAAATAAAGATTTCCGCACCGCTCAACCCGAATGATGCCAGCGTTCGCTTTGGTTGGAACGCCGCCCTTGGGCCATTGGTTATTCGCCAGCAAAACCAAACCGAAAAGCCGGAAAATCTCTATACCGCCTATCTTGAGCCGGGTGAGATCAGCGCGTCGATCAAAAGACAGGGCGTCACTGCCCAGCCGGTTTTAACGATCATGCTGGATTATGCCAAAATCGGGTTTGTTCATATCGTGCCAAAGGGTCTTGATCATATTCTATTTGTATTGGGGCTGTTTTTCTATGCGGCACGATGGCGCCCACTTCTGGGCCAGGTAACTTTATTCACGCTGGCACATACGACAACCCTCATGCTTGCCAGCACCGGCCATATTGTTGTTTCGCCGAATCTTGTCGAACCATTAATTGCCGCCTCAATCATTTATGTGGCTTTCGAAAATCTGCGAAGCGAACGGCTTCATGCTGGACGGCTTGTGGTGATTTTCG
>CAJYBL010000012.1 GCA_913064995.1 uncultured Alphaproteobacteria bacterium | reverse complement strand
ACCCGAACTTTTTTGCAGAATATCAACCGCGCGACCAGCATCAACACCGGCGTTCACCAAAAGGGATACAACCTCAAAACTGGCCATCCGGCAAATCAGATTCAACAGATTATTGCCTGCCTTTAGCGCATGCCCCGCCCCAACCGGCCCAGCATGGAAACAATTGCTGCTGATACGCCCAAACAAAGGCAATAGCCGCGCATAGAGCGCCGCATCACCGCCAACCATAATGGCAATCACCCCTTCGCGCGCCCCGCGCGGGCCGCCGCTTACCGGTGCATCGACAAAATCAATACCAGCCTGTGTCAGACGCGCCGCCTGATCACGGCTCATCGCTGGGTCACCCGATGTCATATCAATGAAAACCTGACCAGCTTTCATATGGCCTGCAATACCATCATCACCAAATAACACTGATTCAGTTACCGCCGAGGTTGGCAGGCAAGCAAAAATAATATCACATTGCCTCGCCATTGCCGCCAAATCACTAGCCGCGATAGCCCCACCATCAACAAAAGGTTTCATTGCCGTTTGATCGGGGTCATAAACCACCAAGGTCGGATCGAGTAACCGCATCGCAAGCGCCGCCCCCATATTGCCAAGCCCGATAAAGCCAATTTTTGGGTTTGTGGGAAAAGACGTCACAGCATCACGAACATTCATGGGTTTTAATCCTGTTTCAACCATCAGCAACATTGCCCCATGGCATCTGTTAATCATAATCTATGAGGCAGGATTTGGCGCAAAAAATCCAGCCAGTTTCCAAAATTTAACTGATTCTTTATGGAAAAAGTTAATTGCGTTTTGGTAAAGAAAAGCCAAGAATTAACATCTAGTTTTACCCAAATTATAACCCACCCCCATCAACGCTACTGCTTTCTCAGGCCAAGACACCCGAGGCAATCTGTTTGGATTATTTTTTGACATGACACTAAACACACCACGCCTGCAGCCATATACCCTTGCTCCACTAGCAGTATTAGCTTTTTGCCTTTTTATGATTAGCGTTAGCCGTGGTATGGGTGAAACCTACGGTGTTTTTTTGCTACCTTTAACAGAAAGTTTTGAATGGAGCAGGGCCAGTGTAACATCAATTTTTTCAGTCTACATGATATCTTTTGGATTTGGATCATTGATTTCAGGGCTAGTTTTCGATCGCTTAGGGCCGCGGTTCAACTACATAATAGGCTTATCACTTTTAGCCGGTTGTTATGGTTTTGCTGGCCATTTAGAGTCAATAATTTCTTTTTATCTTGTACTTGGTGTTTGTGGAGGTGTTGGTGCCGCAATGGTTGGGATAGTGCCAACGCAAAGCTTAGTTTTGCGCTGGTTTACCCACAAACGTTCTACGGCACTCTCCATTGCTTATTCAGGCCAGGGAATAGGCGTGATGATACTGGTGCCAGCGGCGCAAATGGTCATCGAAGTAACAGGCTGGCAAGATGCGTATATGTTCGCAAGCTATGGGTTCATCATTATTCTTTGCATAGTTTTGTTTCTACCTTGGGCTAGCATCTCCACGGGTGTAAAACCTACCTCCCAGAGCATGATGCCAGATAGCAGCCCGACAAAACTCGAACCCACTAACAACGGTTTGTCTTTAAGTGAGGCAATTAGACGGAAAGAATTTTGGGGCTTTTTCACCATTTTTGGAGCTTCAGCAATTGCAGTTTTTGGGGTTTCACTGCAAACAGTTGCGTACCTCATTGATCACAGGTTTGATCCCATTTCAGCTGCCTTTGCCTTTGGCCTTGTCGGTATGTTAACAATTTTGGGCATCGCCATCACTGGTATCCTCGCTGAACGTTTTCCGCGCCATATCGTAGCAACAGGCAGCTATACGCTTACGGCTGTTGGCATTTTGGCATTAGCATGTCTACAACTGGATCAGAATTGGACTCTGCTGGTTGTCTTTATTACATGTTTTGGGTTATCTGCTGGTGCCCGTGGCCCCATCATCACAGCACAAATGGGCGAGCTGTTTGCTGGACGCGGTCTTGCCTCAATCTTTGGAGCCACCAGTATTGGAAATGGTTTTGGTGCAGCAATTGGAGCTTTTTTAGCTGGGTATAGCTATGATTTGACCGGAAGCTACTCTGCAGGATTTGGCATCAGCCTCCTCTTTCTTTGTATTGGGCTCTCTATGTTTTGGCTCATACCTGGCATCAGGCATAACAAAATCATATAAGCGATTTATATAAATAAATTCGATTACGAAATATTTTTAAGATTTGGCAAAAGCAACTTTAAAAATTGTTTTGTTGGATCACCCAAAATTTGATCCGACCGGATTAGCACCGCAAGTTTTCTATTTATCACTGGCTCAATCGCTTGCACACAGAATTGGGACTTATCCAATTCTCTAACTACTGAAACAGGCACAATAGAAACGCCAAGGCCAGCTAAAATAAAATTGAACATCGTATTATACTGATTTGTCGTGATTTCGTGGTTAAGTATTAAACCAATCTTTAAGGCCTCAGCATCAATAAGCTGCCTAATACCAGAGCTTGGTGGCATAGAAACGAGAGGTAAGTGACCAATATTCTGCAAGGTGATAGCACTCAACTTGGCAAGGTTGTGGCGTTTGGGCATTACTGCTACAAACTTCTCCTCCACTTCATCAACCACTGAAACAGCTTTTGGATAGAATTCAGAGCTGCCAATCCCAAAATCAACTTGGCCGTCGATGACCGCATCAGATATGAACCCACCCACCCCTTCATAAATTTCAATCAAGGTGTTTGGGTGATATTTTTTGAACTCTTTTATGACACTCGGCAAAATAACGTGAGATACAGACATCAGGCAGGAAATATTGAGCGTCGGACGTTCCTCATAGTGGTTAAGCCTTAACTTATTCGTCTGACGTGCAAATTCACGCAGAGTTGTCTCTGCGAATGGCAGAAACTCCTTGCCGACAGCAGTTAACGTAACGGACTTAGCACCACGTTCAAAAAGAATAAAACCAAGTCGTTGTTCGGCTTGCTGTATTATTCTTGTTAAGCCGGGTTGTGAAATTCTCAAATAAGCTGAAGCAGCCAAAAAGCTTTTGAAATTAGTAAGGCAAATTATAGCCTTAAAATGCCTCATGCTTAGATTAGGGGCGGAAACAGGGTAAATTTCATTGTCATTTGTTTTTTGCATACAGAATTCTTATCAATAAAATTTTGTAATTTCTATTCATATCTGGTTTTGTCATAGAATGTTTAGAGAAACAGATAAAATTAAAGACGGCAAAATCGCTGACAAAGGTGCTCTCAATGGCATCAAGGTTTTGGACCTTACCAGATACCTATCCGGCCCGCAGACAACTCTTTTTCTGGGTGCGCTTGGTGCAGAGGTTTTAAAAATAGATGACCCACATCAAGGTGATCCCGTTAGAAATTCACCACCTTTTTTTGGTAAAGATGGCGTTTCAATGTCAAAGTCATCGCCATTAGATATTGGCATTGCCTATTTAAAACGTGCACGGTCAAAGAAATCTATTGAACTAGATTTAAAGAGCGCGGAAGGTCTCAACACCTTTTTGCGCCTAGCAGAGAAAGCTGACGTAATAGTTGAGAACTTTCGAGTTGGCGTAACTAAGCGATTAAAAATTGATTACGAACAATTAAAATCCAAAAATCCAAAAATAATATATTGCTCAATTACCGGTTTTGGCGCAACTGGCCCGGATGCGTCTAAGAAAGCATTTGACGCGACCGTTCAGGCCGCCTCTGGGCTGATGAGTATAACCGGTGAACCGGATGGCCTGCCAATGAAGATCGGATCTTCAATGGCCGACACTATAGCTGGCACATTTGCCTTCTCTGGAATACTTGCCAGCCTTTTCCGACGTGAAAAAACGGGGCTCGGAGAATATATTGATGTTTCAATGACCGACTGTCTTATTTCTTTATTATACGATGAGCCCTGGGATTGTTTCGAGGCTTTGGGGCTGAAGAAAAGGCAAGGCAATCGGATAATGCGATTTTCTCCATTTAATTGCTACGCTGGAAAAGACGGTACAGTTGTATTGGGCGCCGCATCGGAAAAAGATTGGATTTCAATTCTGAGAATGATTGGCCAAGCAGATTTACAATACGAAGACAAATTTTCAAGCATAAGTAAACGTATCGAAAACAACTCTGAAATTGATACAATAATAAGCATTTGGACAAGCACACGCAGTGTCGATGAAATTGCAAGGTTATGCGAAAATTATGAGATCCCATGCCACCCAGTCAATGATATTGCGCAAATTGCGGATTGGAAACAAATCGCTGATCGGGAGACCCTCACGCCACTCCCACATCCATATTTTACCAATATGAAAGGGCCTCTAGCTGCAAACTTTCCAATCAAATTTTCAGGATCTAAAGTAACCCTCGACAACCCTGCGCCAAAACCCAACGAACATTTCAAAGAAATAATGGAAAGCTGGCTCAGTAGTGAAGGTAGCGCTTGACCGAGTCTTATTATTACCCATCACCAAGAGAGAATGATTCATGGATCAAAAACCTGTAGTCAAAATGTACTCTGATTTTAAGAGCCCATATGCATTTTTGGCGTTTAAACCTGGGATTGAGCTAGCGAGAAAATACAACGTCAATATTAAATGGCGGCCGTTCCAATTACGACTGAAGGGCAAAGGCCAGCGCAGCATTTACTCAGAATGGAAGGTAAAATATTCCTATATGGATGCACGTCGTCACGCAAATCGGCTTTATGATGGTCAAATGTTACGAGGACCTCTAAAAATTTTTGACACAACACCATCATTGATTGGCAGCCTCTTTGCCGAAAAGCATAAAAAACTCGAAGAATATTGCATGTCGTTATTTGAGTCATTCTTCAAACGTGAGTTTGCAGCAGATGAGATAGAGGAGGTTTCAAAACTTATTGAACATATTGGACTATCAAAAAAGGAATATCTCAAATTTCTTGAGGGTGACGGCGCCGTGGAATTTGAAGCGTGCCTGGATGAAGCAGCAGATGATCATATTTTTGGAGTACCAATTTTTGTATTCAATGGCGAACAATTCTGGGGCGCAGATAGGATTTGGTTGCTCGAAGAAACCTTAGCGAACGCAGGGCTAGCTAAAAGTGACGGGTCATGAAAGAAGGCAAGATCACTCTGTTTTTCTGGCCTACACCTAACTGCTACAAAGTTAGCATTTTGCTAGAAGAGTTAAAAATTCCATACGACATTTATCCAGTCCACATTGGCAAGGGCGAACAGTTTGCGAGTAGTTTTTTAGAACTTAGCCCACATGGAAAAGTCCCCGCAATCACAGATACTTTAGATACCAAGCGTCAAATATCAGTATTCGAATCTGGTGCTATTTTACTTTACCTAGCAGAAAAATTTAACCAATTTCTTGAGACCGACACCACAACAAAGCTAGATGTGATCCAGTGGCTAATGTTTCAAATGGGAAATGTGGGGCCAATGCTAGGGCAGGCACACCACTTTAGGCATTACGCCAAAGAAACAGTTGAATATGCGATTAAAAGATACACCAATGAGGCTAGTAAGGTTTATGCGGTTCTCGATACCCAGTTAAGTAAGTCGCAATATTTGGCAGGGACGGATTACAGTATCGCCGACATCGCTGTCTATCCCTGGCTAAGGCCTCAAAAATTGCAGGGGCAAGATATTTCTAAACATCCCAATATTCAGCGATGGTACAATTCCATTAGAAAGAGACCAGCAGTGCAACGCGGCCTTTCAGTGATGAATGAAAAAATCGATAGGAGTGGTCAAAAACCTGAAGGGGATGCGTGGCAAACACTATTCGGTGGCCCCAGTGCAACAAATATTTCGAAAAATCAAAAGGTAAATAAACCATGACCAAAATGCTTTGTGGATATCGAGTCCTGGATATCACTCAATTTGTTGCGGGCCCAACATGTTCACGACTTATGGCTGAGCTTGGAGCGGATGTTATAAAAGTAGAATTAACCCCGATTGGCGATCATGCAAGGAGGTCTGGCCTCAGATCACGTAAAAAAGAGTATGCAAACTGCACGCAAAGCACATATTTCGCTCAGCATAACCACTCTAAGCGCAGTTTAGCGATTAACCTTAAGTCCAACAAGGGACAGGCGCTGATCAAAAAACTCATTGAACGGTCTGATGTTCTTGTGGAGAACTTTGCTCCTGGCGTTATAGGTCGCATGGGGTTGTCGTATGACGAGGTTAAAAAAATTAACCCTGAGATAATTATGTGTTCAATATCTTTTGCAGGTCAAGAAGGTCCGCTGGCGAACGAGCCTGGTTTTGACTACATGGCCGCAGCATATGCCGGCATTACAGAAATGATTGGTGAAAATGACCGTTCGCCAAGCCAAGTGAGTATGGCAGTCGGTGATAGCGCCACTGGAATTTCAGCGGCTATGGCCGTTGTAGTTGCCCTGTTACATCGAGAGAGAACAGGCGAAGGACAATTTATCGACTGCTCACTACTGGATACATACCTTCAAATGCATGAGGACTATATTCCGCGGGTTGGATTACGGGGCGACGCTGCTTCACCAGAGCGGTCAGGGTCTCAACATCCAAATGGCGGGCCAACTGGCATTTTTGAGTGTGGCGACGGTTCGTTTTTACAAATGATGATCATGCCCTACCAATGGCCGAGGCTTTTGCAGGCCATAGGCATGCCTGAACTCGAAAAAGACACTAGGTTCAACTCACCCCAAAACCGACGTAAAAACAAATATGAGTTGCAGGGTATTATTGAACAATGGATGGCAAAAATCGGTGATCGGCAAGACATTCTTACTATACTAAAGAATCAACGCGTGCCAGTTGCTCCAGTGTTAACATTGCAAGAAGCAATCAACCACCCCCACGCAATCCAACGTGGCGCAATACGACAAATAAAAGACCCATTCATTGGCAACTTTCCAATACCTGGCCAGCCTCCAATATTCTCAAAATGGTCTCACAACAATGAACTCAGAGCGCCACTTTTAGGCGAGCATAATGAAGAAATTCTAACAACCATCTGTGGACTGGACAAAAGTGAAATCGTCGCTCTACATGAAAATGGAATCATTAACACCGACCCGACAATTCTTGAATCACCTTCTGACCCTTTAAAGTAGAAGTTTACAAAAAATACCCATCTATTTTTTGGCAGCGGTTAGACGGCGCATCACTGGCGAGACCACCTGATCCGAAATATGAAAATCCCATAAAGCCGCTTTATCCGATGCGATAAATTCATCAAAAGCCGAATCAAGATGATCAAGATTGCGGAAAGACACACCGCCAAGGCCAAAGCCGCGCGCCATTGATGCAAGATCGGTTGCGCCAAAGGCAGCCCCATCCTCATCATGGCCATCAACGCGCAATTTGTGAATTTCTGAACCGTAAGCCGCATCATTCATCACAATCATCAACAGCTTGATTCCATGACGCGCAAGGGTTTCCAACTCTTGTGCATGCATCAAGAATCCACCATCACCATCAATCAAAACAACCTGTGTTTCCGGACGTGCCGCAGCAACACCAATGGCATAAGATAGGCCATTTCCAATCGCGCCAAATTCGCGAATGGTCAAAAACACATCGGATGAACGGCCAGTCATATGCGCGGCATAATAAGAACAATGGCCGGATGAATTCACCATAAACCAGTCCTTTGGCAGTTTCTGATCCAGCGCCTTGATCATTGCGCGTGGATCAAGAACATCAGGGGCAACCTGAAACGGCATGGCATCAGGATATTCGGCCGCATCTTGTTTGGCGACCAGAGCATTGCGCCAGCTATTGTCGGCTGCTGATGCGCCATGGCCGGTTTCAATTTCGTTGATAAGCGCATCAACACCAATTTTGGCATCAGCACATAAATGAATATGCGCGGCAACACGCCCCTGACTATAGATCACAGGTTTGGTATCGATATGCAGGATTTTGGCATTTGGGTAAAGCTTGCCAGCATCGGCCGAATGCGATGCCAGACTAGTGCCAACGGCAATGATCAGATCAGCGTCAAGACAGGCCTCGCGTGCCGTATCCGAAGCAAACCCCCCAACCACATTCAGCGAATGCGCCGATTGATGAAACAGACCGCGCGCCGGTAGGGTGGTTAGCAATACAGCGCCAATATGATCGGCAAGGCGTATGCAAGACGGTCCAGCATCAGCCAGAATTGCGCCGCGCCCACCAATGATCACCGGCTTTTCTGCCGCCGCCACCATCGCCGCGATTGAGGTTACATTTGCCGGATCGGGAAACATTTTGCCAGCGGCGGGAATCAGATCAGCCGCCTTTTCAACTTTATAGGCAAGATCGCCCCAGTCACTTTCCTGAAGGTCAAATGGCATACCAATCACAATTGGAATACCGGTCATTTGTGTCCGCGCAAAAGTATCTTGGATCTGCCGTGTAATCCGCGGCTTGTGTAAGATACGAACATATTCTGCACCGCAAGCGGTCACAAAGGGGGCTTGATCAATTTCTTGATTATACCATGAATTGCGAAGCGGCGATTCACCAACAAACAGCACCAGCGGGATGCGCGCCCGCACGGCAGCAGCAAGACCGGTCATCACCTGCGTAAGGCCCGGGCCACAAGTTACCGTGGCAAGACCCGGGCCTCCTGTCACCCGGGCATAGGCCATCGCCATCGATACTGCACAATGTTCATGCCGTGCATAGGTAAAGGACATGCCAAGATGGGACAGCGCACCGGCAAAATGCATATTGCCATCGCCAAGAAGCGCAAAACAATGTCCGGTTTCCTGCGCCTCAATCGCGGCTGCAACCACATCATAGGTTTTCATCAAAATGCTCTCCATAAAGTAACTGATCACGACTGGCCGCACCAACTAGGCTGCGGCAAATTCCTTTTTCAAAGCGGCAAAGAACTGGCGTGCCAGATGTTTGGCAACCCCCATCAAAATCCGCTGGCCGACACCGGCAACAAGCCCGCTCACCTCGCCTTGCGCCTGATAGGAAATCAGCGCATTGCCATCATCACCTTCGGTAATGGCAACAGTGGCATTGCCGCCGCCTGTGCCAAGCGTTCCGCTTCCCGACACGGTAATGACACAGCTATGCGGTGGGTTCATTTCGGAAAGCGATACTGCCCCTTCAAAACTGCCACCAACCGCCGCCACTTTTAATTCCAAGGCCATTTGATATTGACCTTCGCCGGTTTCGGTCATGCTGATACAGCCTGGGATCGCGCGTTGCAAAACCGCCGGATCAATAACCGATTCCCACAGATTTGCCGGGCTGGCATTGATTTGTTCGCTGCCATTCAACTCAATATTCACGATATGTCTCCTCGCCTCACCTAATTGGATCGCAGCGGATTAAAGCCCAAATAGCTGGCTGGCAACGCCATTAACCAGTTTGTTGCGATCAGCCATATCCAGCCCATCAAGAACGGCTAGAGGCGATGGATCGCCAATCGGAAACGGCATATCCGATCCAAGCATGATGCGGTCAATCCCAACCGCGCGAATCAAAAAGGCCAATGCGTCTGGATCATGAAGCAAAGTATCGTAATACAGCATTGATAATGCCTTTGACGGATCGGCAAGTGTATCTTTGTGAAGATTGTAATTTCGCATCATCCGGCCAAGAACATACGGCAATGCTGACCCGCCAATACCAATGACAATCTTGGCATTATGATAGGTTTCAACATGACCTGAATAAATGATCCGCGAAATCGCAATCAAGGTATCGGTGATGCGGCCAATGGCGTTATTCATGCCATAATCATTGACCCTATCATCACCCGAATCAAACACCGGATGAATGAATAAAACCGATCCATTGCGATGCGCCGATTCCCAAAACGGGGTCAATTCAGGGTCATCAAGAACGCCGCCCTTGCCCTTTGGCTGGGTGCCGATCATGGCGCCTTTAAATCCGTTTTGATGCGCCTGATCAAGAACCGTTGCCGCGGCAATACCATTCTGCATCGGCAGGCTTGCCAGCGACAGAAACCGATCATTTTCGGCGCAGAACTGACCAAGATGTTCGTTGATCATGGTCGCCCAGCACTGGCCTTCATCAACCGGCAATTCATAGCCAAACATATCAAGCCAGCCACCAATCACCTGCAGGTCAATCTGGTTGGCATCCATCCATTCAAGCCGCCGCTTGGTATCTGACAGCATTTTACTCGCAGGGCGTGTTGGCTTGCTGCCGGCAAAGGAAAAGCCGAAACTACCTGACTCATCATGGATAAGCGAAAGTGAGGCAAATTCGCCAGCGCGATCCTGAATCGCAGCAAGCAGGCTTGGCGGAATGAAATGGGCGTGGCTGTCTATAATCATTTGGGTTGGTCTCGCATTGAATTAATGAACTGGTAAATTGGTGAATGGAAGAGCGCGGCTGAGATCAGATCAAAAGGGGGTTAAGATGTTTTTGCGGCAATGGCATCGCTAATTGTACTCATGCGAATTGGCAGTTTTTCAAAATGGATGCCAAGACCGGAAACAGCATCATTAATCGCACCCGACACAGCGGCAGGCGCTCCAAGATAGCCGCTTTCACCCGATCCTTTCTGGCCAAAAACCGTATGGGGTGACGGCGTGCAATGTTTGACAATCTGGATCGCGGGAACCTCATGTGACGAAGGCATCAAATAATCAAGAAAACTTTGCGTCAAAAGCTGGCCATTGGTGTCATAGGCAAATTCTTCAAACAGCGCCGCCCCGATGCCATGGGCGATACCGCCATAGGTCATGCCGCTAACAATCGCCGGATTAATCACCGTGCCGCAATCATGGCCAATGACATAGGAATGAATGTCCGGACGGCCAATAATCGGATCAAAGGACACCAGCAAAAGATGAAATTCGAATGAATAACAAGGATACATCTGCACCTTGTGATCAACTGGCAAGGCATCGCCGGTTGGCACTTGCATAATATCAAAACTGGCAAGCCCCGGATCCATTCCATCAGGAAGATTGTGATATTGGCGATGCGCCAGTTCAACCATTTCATCCCATGTAAACCGGCGGCCATCATTCGCCAAGACGTCACCACCCTCATAGCGAAGCTGGTCAATGGCAACGCCAAGCCGGTGCACCGCAATGGCCATGATCTTGGCTTTTAACTTTTCACCCGCCCGCGCCGCAGCACCGCCAAGCATAATCGCCATACGACTTCCAACCGGTGAATTGCCCGGCAGACTTTCCAGCGAATTAGGCCGGGTAATGCGAATCAATTCCGGATCAATTTGCATGACTTCGCCAAGTATGGTTGACACAAGCGTTTCATGGCCTTGTCCCGATGATGTTGTGTGAATCCGTGCTGTCACCATACCAAGCGCGTCAATATTGACCTGACAGGATTCCATCCATGTTGATGTCTGGTTGCTTTGATTCAGCAACGGCTCGAATGATGAATTCCCACCACTTGGCTCAAGGCAGGCAGCAATGCCAATACCGGCCATCATGCCAGCATCGCGAAGCCGATCGCGTTCGGCAAGCATTGCCGGATAATCAGCAGCTGTCAGAACCTTATCAATCACCGCGTGATAATCACCGCTATCATAATAGCTGCCACTTGGAATGAGATAGGGGAATTGATCTTTGCGGATCAGGTTTTTCTGGCGCAATGCCAGCCGGTCCATGCCAAGATATTCGGCAACACGATCCATCGCGGTTTCAATGGCATAATTGGTTGGCGCTTGGCCAAAGCCACGAACCGCTTCTTGAACCGTTTTATTGGTTGTTACCGACAGCGCGTGATAGGCCACCGAATTAATTTGATAAGGGCCAACAATAGCGCTGATTGGCTTGCCAAGCTGGAACGGCGCTCGGCCAGCATAGGCACCCGCATTATCAAGCGCGCGCATTTTCATTGATCGAACAGTGCCATCTTGATCAAAGGCTATAGTGATATCAAATTTGCGTTCCGGCCCATGCGCATCGCCAGCCCTCATATTTTCTAGACGGTCTTCGATCAGGCGAACTGGACAGCCAAGTTTGCGAGCGATATAACCAACCAGAACCGAATGTTTGATGCCGCGTTTCACGCCATAGCTGCCGCCAACATCAACATCATAATGCACCCGAATGGCATTGCCCGGCAGGTCAAGGCTGCGGGCAATCTGATCAGCATATTTTGGCATCTGGATTGAAGCCCAGATATCAAGCATCTGATCCCAGCCATTCCATTCGGCAAGAACGCCAAATGTTTCAATCGGCACGGTAGAATTGCGGCCCCATGTCACCGAAAATGACAGGCTATACGCGGCTGCGTCAAAATCATCATCAACAGGCCCCCAGACAAATTTCCGGTCAAGAAGCAAATTGCTGCCATGTTCGGGGTGAACCGGCGCGCTGGTATCCAGCAATGCGGTTTCAGCATCTAGAATAAAAGGCTGCGGCGTTGCATCAACAATGATTTTTTCCAACGCATCCTCGGCCAAGGCGCGGCTTTCAGCAACAACGGCGCAAACCCATTCACCAGCATAGCGCACCCGATCAACCGCCAGCGGAAACCGGCGAACATTTGGTGTGTTCAAACCATTCATTAAGGGCTGGACAGCGGCGGCAAGTTCAGCCCCGGTAATCACATCCACAACGCCAGGCATGGCAAGCGCCGCACTGGCATCAATGCCATTAATCGCCGCCGCCGCATAATGCGATGCCAGCGGCGCAACATGAAGCATATTTGGCCGGTCAAAATCGGCAATGAATTTTCCACGGCCAGCAACAAAGCGCCGATCCTCAACTGGACGGCGCGGAGTTGAAAGAAATTTATATTTCTGTTCAGTCATGAGTCCAATCCTTAAACCAAATTCGCATCGGACGGCGCGGCATCATTGCGCTGGCCAAGACGTTTGGCCGCCAGCAGGATGGCGTCGACAATCTGAACATAGCCGGTGCAACGGCAAATATTGCCTGAAATGGCTTCGCGGACTTCATGTTCGGTTGGGTCTGTATTAACCGATAATAACGCTTCAGCAGCCAAGATCATGCCCGGGGTACAATAGCCGCATTGCAGCCCATGAGTTTCGCAAAACGCATCTTGAATAACACCAAGCTCACCAGCACGCGCGCCCGACCCGCCAATGCCTTCGATCGTGATGATATCCTCGCCTTCAGCCTGAACCGCCAGCATCAAACAAGACCGAACCGCAGTGCCGTCAATCAACACCGTACAAGCCCCACAAACACCATGTTCGCATCCGGCATGGGTGCCTTTTAATCCGGCCACATCACGGAGAAAATCAAGCAAGGTAACGCGCGGCTCGGTCACGCCTGAGACAGGCTTGCCATTAATCGTCAAGGTCACATCATTCATTGATTTAGATCCTTTGATATTTCGTCACGCGCATCGCGAAGAGCTCGGATTGCAAGCTCGGTAGCAACGCGTTTGCGATAAGCCGCGGTGGCGTGCAAATCTTCAACAGTTTCCACCACCTGCATTGCCGCATGAATCGCATCAGCAATTGCCGCATCATCAAGCGGCGTGCCGCATAGCTGATCAACATCCAACCGTTCGGGAAAATCGCCGACCGAGCCAATGCCAAGATGGATGCTAGTAACGCCTGATCCAGCGGCAAAATTGATCTGCGCCGCCGCAGATGCCAGAGCATAATCGCTTTTGCGCGGGGCAACCTCATGAAAGCCCGTGCCGCAAACCGCCGGTGCCTTGGCAAAGCTCAGCTGCGTCAAGCATCCGGTTGGTGGCGCAATGGTCAACATGGGGCCAATGAAAAAATTAGACGCATCAAATATTTCATCGGCGCCATCAACACGATAGGTGATTTCCGCGCCCAAAGTTGCCGCAACAAGCGCAATTTCAGCCGAAGGATCAGCATGTGCCACTGAGCCGCCAACCGTGCCGCGCGCTCGGGTTGGCGGATGGCCAACATGGCCAAGCGCCTTTGCCAAAAGCGGAATATGCGTTTTGACTAATTTGGATTTCTGCGCCACCGCCTGCCGAACCATCGTGCCAATTTCAATATGGGTTTCGGTTTCGACAAAGGCGGTTAACTCGGGAATATGCGCGATATCGATCAGCAATGACGGGCGTGACAGTCGCATCGATAACATCGGAATCAATGACTGGCCCCCGGCCAGAATGCGCGCATTATCATCGCTGGCAAGAAGGCCACATGCCTCTTCAATCGTTGTGGGTCGTTTATAGTCAAAGCGAACGGGTTTCATCCGGCTCTTTCCGTTTGGTTAGCAAATGAGGCTGGCCTTCATTGAACCGCAGTGGAATCACAACCCAATTTTAGGGATATTTGTTGAGTCATAGGGAAATCCAAAAGCCATTAGACGCAATCAATAGGTAAAGATTAGAGAATGGTCGTGCCGTCTTGTCAAATTAAAATCGGTAAATATGACGCTGTCAATGTTTGGGCTTTTTCTAGAAATGCAAAAGGCTGACCCATCGGGCCAGCCTTTCAAAAACCATCACGCTGATCGTGACTCATCATGAAATGCGATGTTACAGGCCAATGACCTTGACCGCCTGTTGTGCTGGCAAATCAATTGATTTTTTGCGGCTGATATAGCCTTCCATAAGATCATAAATGGCTGGCCCTTCAACATTCTCATTCACCGATGCCCAACCACCAACAACATATTTTCGGTCAGCATCCAGCTTTTCGCCCGTTTTTGTCATGGTCAAATCACTGATACGATTGCCCATACTGGCCTTTGGCGCGCAAGTGTAATTCATACCGCCAACCCTAACCATGTCACCGCCTTGCTGATAGAATGGATCAATATTGAAAAGATTATCGCAAACATCTTCAAGGATGGTCTTGATTTGCGCGCCGGTCATTTCGGTACGATAAACATTCGGATAGCTCATGCTTGTCTGGGTATAAAGATCCTCAATGGTGATATCCTGCCCCGGAAGAAGCGTCGTTCCCCAACGGAATCCGGGGCTAAGCGAAATTTCGGCATCGCGTTCTTCAATGATGGCCTGACAAATCAGATCATCCCATGTGCCATTGAAATTGCCGCGCCGATATAAAAGCCCACTTGTGCTGCCGATCACACGGTTGCATTCGGCCTCATAGGGCGCGCGCAACGCATCAATATGGGCCGACATTTCAGGATCGGGTGTAATTACATCAGAAAAGACCGGTATCAAGGTTGAACTATAATCAACAACCTCGCTGCCTTTAACATCAAGATCGATACGGCCAAGATATTTGCCGTGCGACCCTGATGACAGTAGCAAAGTTTTATTGATCTTTAGTGCCTGCGGCACCGCATCATGCGTGTGGCCAGTCAAGATCACATCAATGCCGGTCACAATCGTTGCCAATTTCTGATCAACATCAAATCCGTTATGCGATAATAGAACCACAATTTGGGCACCAGCATCACGCGCCGCATTCACATTTTTCTGCACGGTTTCAGGGCGGATGCCAAATGACCATTTCGGCATCATGTAACGCGGATTGGCAATTGGCGTATAGGGGAAATGCTGGCCAATAACCGCGACCTTAACCCCGCCCTTTTCAAAAAAGGCGGTACTTTCAAAAACCGGCTCTTCCCATTCAGTGTCAAACACATTGCCGCCAAGGAATGGATAATTCATCGATTCAATGATTTCATTGACCCGATCAACGCCAAAGGTGAATTCCCAATGCCCAACCATTGCATCGGGCTTTAGCATCGCCATCGCATCAACCATATCCTGACCATTGGTTTTCAACGATGTATAAGACCCCTGCCATGTGTCACCACCATCAAGAAGCAACACCTTATCGTCACCCCGATCGGCACGGATCGATTTCACCAAGGTTGCGGTGCGGTCAAGCCCGCCAAGCCTGCCATAGGTTTGCGCCAGATTTGCGTAATCAACCATCGTATGGGCATAGGCAAGCGGTGTTCCGGGGGCAATGTCAAAATGCGCCAGAAAATCTTCACCAACAAGATGTGGCGGCCGCCCTTCAAAATCGCCAACACCATAATTTTCCGATGGTGGCCGGAAATAAAGCGGCTTGAGCTGGGCATGCATATCGGTGATATGCAAAAGCGTTACTTGACCTTTGCTATCAAATTTTAGCAAATCATCTTGAACCATGGCCTGTTTTGCAGCAACGCGGTTCCAGTTTGATGTGGTGCCATAGATACCCGCCGTAACAGCGGCCATTTGCATAAATTCACGACGAGACAACATAAAATTATTTCCTATTCACATTAATCAACTGTCGGCGGCGATGTAACGCCAGACTGACTGGTTTGACTCCACCCAGCCAAACCCAGGTGCCGGCAAATGGGTTGCGGCGAGCCCAATTTTATCGGTAGCTAGCCGATCAAGCAGCCGCTTTCGCGTTAAAGCGGCTGCTTCTCGGTCCATATCAGCGGGGTCGTGCCATTGTGGATGCTCGATAGAAATAACAGGATGGGTTAACGCATCCCCAGCAATCAGAACTGGGCCTGCAGAGTCATGTATCAAAAGCGACGCATGACCAGGTGTATGGCCAGATGTATCAACAGCCTCGATACCGGACAGGATTTCATCGCCGCCCTTGAAAAATGATATTTGATCACGAAGCTTATCAAAGCGTGATTTTGCGCCAACTGCAAAGCTCTCCCGCCCAGGAACCATAACACTCACCGCATCATCTGAATCCCAGAAATCCCATTCGGCCTGACTAATATAATAAGCTGCATCAGGCATCAGCAGATCGTCAAAATCGTCAAGAATGCCCCAGATATGATCAGGGTGGGCATGGGTGAAAACCACATCGGTAATTGTACCAATATCAACGCCAGCAGCGTCAAGTGCGGCAGGTAATTCACCAAGGGTTGGCAGAAAATTAAGGCCTGAACCAACATCAAACAAGATCTTGCGTTCGCCAACTTCTAGCAAATTGACATTGACCGCCCGGCGCCAAATACCATCTGAAATCTTCGCGGCTTTCAGATATTTTTGGCGATCATCGCCAAAAATATCGTAAAAAACAGACTCAATTGGCAGGTTCATTGGACCGTCTGAAAAGCTATGAAGCTTGCCACCAGCAAAAGACTGGCTTGATGCCATCAGCCTTTTCGGTAATGTGACCAGCGTCATGGCGGCCAAAGCAGAAGCAGAAAATTGACGACGAGTGGAGCGCATTGTCATATTGTCATCCTATGTCTTATTTGGGCGCGGCCACGCCAAGTATTTTTAGCCAGATACGTTATCAGCCTATTACTTATCAGGCGTCACATCAATGATGCGCGCACGGCCAATGATCTTGGTTGGAACCTCGCAATTTTGCATGCATGGCGCACTAGCAAGCTGGCCATCAGGCCGCGGATCAGGCAACATAAAGCCATTCGCATTTGGCATTTTGACGCTGCCAATAGTTTCGTTACTAAGAACGAACTCATCATCAATCACGTCACTCATATTAAGAATATAAGCAACAACCTGATAGGTTTCGTCATGCGTTAATGACTGTGCCTCGCCAAAAGGCATGGCGCGATAGACATAATCATAAACCGTCGATGCATAGGGCCAATAGCTGCCAACCGTTTTCACCGGATCATCCGTGACCAGTGATCCAAGGCCGCCAGCCAGAATCGGCCAGCGATCGACGCCCTCGCCAAAATCACCATGACAACCAGCACAACGTTCGGCGTAAACTTCTTCGCCGTCGGCCGCAGTGCCGCTGCCAATTGGCGCGCCTTTTCCATCAGGACGAACGTCAATATCCCAACCGGCAATCTGTTCGGCTGTGGCTAATGTGCCAAGACCAAATGGCCGTTCAGTCGCAATTGTTATGCCGGGTAACGCCATCGCAAATCCAGCAAAAACACCAATAGTAAACAAGGTTTTTGCAAAATATCGCACCTTAACCAAGCCGTACATTTTCAACCTCACCGTTTGACTTTACCAACCAGGTGGCAATTGAATTATTGTGATAGATCGAATTGACGCCGCGTTCTTTTTGCAATGCCTGAATGGTTGGCTGGACATAACCAGTTTCATCCATTGCACGTGACTGGACTTTCATTTCTTCGCCATTCCATTCAAACGGCATGGTAAACCGGGTCAAGCTTTTGCTTAGAACCGGACCATGCAATTGGGCAGTTTTCCAATTCACCCCGCCATCAAGCGACACATCAACACGGGTGATTTTGCCACGACCCGACCATGCCAGACCCTTCAGCAGATTCTGGCCTTTTGCCATCATCGGCTTCTCCGGGCAAGGCGACGTCACGACCGATTTGGCATCCATCACCCATGTAAACATGCGCGCTTTGCCACTTGTCATAAGGTCGGTATATTTTGAGGTTTCTTCGCGTGCCATATAAGGGGCGTCACCAAATTCCAATCGGCGAATCCATTTCACCCACATATTACCTTCCCAGCCCGGCACAACCAATCGCGCCGGATAGCCCTGTTCAGGCCGCAAGGCCTCGCCATTCATGGAGTAGGCAATCATGCAATCATCCAGAATTTTTTCGATTGGAACCGATCGGTTCATGCCAGCCGAGTCACCACCCTCG
>CAJYBL010000011.1 GCA_913064995.1 uncultured Alphaproteobacteria bacterium | reverse complement strand
TGGCGCGTCGCCGTCGACTCACCGATAACATACCGCAGGCGGCCGCGCGAACATCGGGCGCACGCTCAAGAAGGCGGGGCTGGTGCGGGAGCACAAGGAAGGCGATTTGGGCGAGGGCAAGTGGAGGGAAAGGTCCGCTGCTATATTAGAACGAGTCAAGCGCTTGGAGAACCTCGGTTACTCGTTTGAAGGCGCCGAGGCGGCCAGCGACTACGAGGTGCTCGTGGCGGCGGCCAAGACCACCGCCATCGTGATGTTCCTGGTGGCGGCCGCGCTGGTCTCCGCCTGGCTGCTCACGGTGGCCGACCTGCTCGCTACCGGTCTGGAAACGCTACTGCCGGAGCGCGAGACAGGTGCGGACGCCCCCCAAGCGCCCGACCCCGAGCAACTCGTGAAGTTTCGCAAGCAGCAGGGTCTTCTGCTCAAGGCGGGGGCGATGAGCGTGGTCTTGCCGGAAATCAGGCGCGTAGCCAACAGGGCCAGCAGATGCAGCCGCGTCAGCGGCCCAAGACCAAGGCGCGCCACCTCGCCACCACCAATTTCCAAAACATATTGCGCCGCTTTCTGTGATTTGCGTGCTGTCAGGCTGAAAGGTTCAGTATTGGCAATTATGCCCACAAGCCTGCCATCACTGGCAAAAAACAAAATATCAAGGCTGATGGGGGTGTTTTTCATCCAGAATGATCGCGGCGCATCTTCGCCAAATATGAATAGCATGCCGGTTCGTGCCGCCAAGGGCGGGCTGAACATCAAACCATAGGCGTGTTGCGCCGGCGTTGTCGCAAGCCGGACGTCAAAACTGATTGGTTGGCGATCTGGTGCTGGCAATAGCTGGATTTTGGTTGCCGCATAATCTGGCAACCGCATGGCATTCTCGGCGGCAACCGGCAATGAGACTAACAACATCACCACCACCGACGCCAGTAGCCGCCACATATGATTTAACCGCTGTTGGTTAGCCTGCTGCGGCATAAGCAATCAAAAGCAGCAATGTCAGCAATCCGGCCTGAACAAGAACCGCACGGCCACTAACGGTCGGCCCGGCAAGCGGGCTATGCATGATCCGGTCAAGCCTATCCCAGATCGCGTTTACCAAGCCGCGTATTTGTTGCAAGAGGCCTGACCAGACAAGCATAACCATACGCAGCAAGGGTAAGCCAACCATCGGTGCCAAACGCCGATAAAACCAATCGGAATTTAGCACAACTGATGGAATTTCTGGCGGATATAGCTTTAGCCGCACCAGCACAACAAATGCCAGCATCGCAAAGATCAGCAATTGCATCTGGCTTGTCACATGACCCGCATCATAGGGGTGGTAATCAACCGCGTAGGGCAAAATGCTGTAAAGCAGTGACGGAAAAACACCAATGCCAACACATAAGAAGGCAGCAATGCCCATGGCCACGCGCATACCGATTGGCGCCTCGCCGGTTTCAATTTTGCTGTCATGCGCAAAAAAGGCAAAATAGGGAATCTTGATGCCCGAATGTTCAAGCACGCCAGCAGAGGCAAATAGCAGGACAAAATAAGCCCAAATAATACCGGCATCGCCAAGCGCCGACATGGTCAGTGATTTAGCGACAAAGCCGCTGAACAACGGAAAGGCCGAAATCGACATGGCCCCGATGATACAACAAACCATGGTAAAGGGCATTTTCTTGTAAAGCCCGCCAAGTTCGGACGCTTTTATCGTGCCTACCTGATGCAATACCGCGCCCATGCTCATAAACAGCAAGGCTTTATAGATGATATGAACAAAGGCATGGGCAACAGCACCATTCAGCGCCAATTCGGTGCCAATGCCAACTGCAACAACCATGAAGCCAAGCTGGTTATTCAAACTAAAGGCCAGAACCCGCCGCAAATCATTTTCGATAACGGCAAAAAACACCGGCAAAGCAGTCATTGCCGCGCCAATCCAAATCAGGATATCGGTTCCCGGAAAGCTGCGCGCAAGCGCATAGATGGCAAGCTTGGTGGTAAAGGCGGACAAAGCCACTGTTCCAGTTGGTGTGGCTTCGGGATAGGCATCCTGCAACCAGCCATTCAAGAACGGGAATGCCGCCTTAATGCCAAAAGCAATAAAGATTAGCCATGTTGCCGTATCGCCAAGATCCATTTTGGTAAAGCGTATATCGCCGCTGGTAGAGGCCAAAATCGCCGCACCAGCAAGAAGCAGCACACCGCTTGTCACTTGGAACAGCAAATAACGCATTGCCGCCTTACGCGCACGTTCAGTGCCGCTGGCAAGGATCAGGAATACCGACGTTACCGCAGTGGCTTCCCACCACACGAACAAACTGACCAAATCACCAGCATGAAGCGCTGCAATCGCAGCACCAGCATAAGATAAGGACGCACAATGCTGTTGCCAGTCGCGGTCATGCCAGCTGTAAATCACATTCAGCGCCGCGGCTAAATGAAAGATAATCGCAAAGGGAAGGCTTAGGGCATCAGCCTGATAGAGAATCAGATCAAGCCCCAACATCGTCCAGACAAAATGCGTTCCCGCACCAAGAAATAGGCCATAGGCCGACAGCGCAATCGCCCCAAGCATATAGATTTGACGCCAAACATGCGGGATGACGGGCAGCAGGAACGCTGCCAGAATCATGATCAGGCCCGGAGGCATATGACTAATCATAATAATCCTCCTTACGCATGATCATAAGCCGCAACCATTTGCCGACCTGAACAATGAACAGAAATGCCAAAAACCCGTACAGAGCCGGAAACATAAAGCTTTCCTCGGCAGATACCACGCCATGCCGATGAATGAAAAATTCTAATCCAAACAGAACAATGGCAATGCCAAGCAGGGCTTTGGTGAAGATTCCACCAAGGCGCTGTAGGTCTGACGGCGATTTTGAAGATGGCGTACTCATGAAATCACCATTAATTTGGCCAAATCGGCGAAGAAATCGACATAGAAGAACAAAAGAAGTGACAAAATGGCAGTTAAAACCGGCGGAATCACAACCAGCGGATGCGATGTCACCTCAACCGTTTTAACCTTGGGTCTGAAAAATCCCCGCGAAACCGGCTCTAACAGATAATAAATATTCAACAAGGATGACAACCCAAGCACGCCAAGAATAACCAGATAGCCCGAGTCAACCGCGCCAACCATAAGCATGAATTTTGACCAGCTGCCCCCCAAAGGCGGAATGCCTATGATCGACAAGGCACCGATGAAAAATGCAGCAAAGACCCACGGCATTTCACGCCCCTGCCCGTCAAGCTCGGAGATTTTGGTCAGATGCGCCTGAACATAGATCGCACCAGCACAGAAAAACAACGTGATTTTGCCAGCCGCATGCATAACGATATGCAAGGTTGCGCCCTGAACAGCAATTGATGACGCAATCGCCGCCCCCAAAACAATATAGGATAGCTGGCTGATCGTTGAATAGGCGAGACGAGCCTTGATATCATCTTTGGTGATGGCAACCATGCTTGACGCCAGAATGGTAAAGGCCGACAGCCAGACAAGCCAATCCGCCGCCCCAGTTTCAGACAGAAAATCAATACCAAACACATAAACAACAACGGTCAGGATCGTAAAGACCCCTGCCTTGACAACAGCAACCGCGTGAAGCAAGGCCGAAACCGGTGTTGGTGCCACCATCGCCGCAGGTAGCCAGCGATGGATCGGCATCAATGCCGCCTTGCCAACGCCAAAGGCAAATAGCGCAAGCAGGATTGGTGCCATTGCCGGATCAATCTGCCCGGCAAGGTAACCGCCCGGCCGGAAATCGAGGGTTCCGGTGCTAAGCCAAACCCACACAACAGCGGGCAACAGCAACACGACCGACGTTCCAACAAGGATGCTCATGTAGAGCCGTCCTGCGTTGCGTGCAAGGGCACTTTCTTTATGAGTTACAAGCGGATAGGTGGAAAAGGTAAGAATTTCGTAGAACACAAAAAGAACCAATAAATTGCCCGACCATGCAACCGCCATTGCCGCATGAACCGCGACTGCATAAAAAGCAGCAAAGCGCGTTTGATGCTTTTCATGGTTACCACGCATATAGCCAACCGAATAAAGCGCTGCTAAAATCCAAAGACCCGACGCGACCAAACCAAAAATGGCACCAAGCGGTGTGACAGCGAATTCAAGCGCCAAACCTTCGGCAATCTGCGCCACAAACAGCCGTGGCGTTTCACCATCCAGAACCGCCAGCGCAACATGAACCGCGGCAATAAAGGTGATAACCCCGCCAATTGGCCCCGCAGCATCACGCCAAACATGCCGAACCGCCAGAAACGGCGTTAAAATCGCGACAACAAGCGGCGCTAACAGCCCGACAAGCATTGCGGTATGAATTGACATCATGCCCCACCCCCCAACAATGCTGTGGCGGCAAGACGCGCCGCGCCAACAATCCAGCTAGCGTCAATGCCAAACCAGATATTGCCAAGAGCAACCATCCAAAGCGGCAAATAGATCGCAGGGTTTTCAATCAGTTTTGGTGATCGTGCCGGTGCAGGCTGCATCCACATGACTTCCATCACTTTCCAAAGATAAACAACCGACAAGGCGCTGCTGATCAGAACAAGCGCCAGAATGGCATATGAATCGGTCTCAAGAATGGCACGCACCAGATACAGCTTTGAAATAAAACCAGCGGTCAGCGGCAAACCAGCAAGGCTAAGGCCGCAAATCAAGAAGGCCGTTGCCGTTATTGGCATCCGCCTCCCGATACCGGTGATGGTTTCAAGGCTGGCACGCGCTCCAAGAGCAGCGACAAAACCGCCAATCGCCATAAATATGCCGCCTTTGATTAGCGCATGATTGCCGATATGGATAAATCCGGCGCTGATTCCTGCTGGTGTCGCCAGAGCAAGCCCAAGCGCGATATAGCCAATTTGCGCCACCGAAGAATGGGCAAACATCTTTTTGATGTCGGCCTCGTAAATAGCCATGATAGTGCCAACGAAAATGCCGCCAACTGCCAAAGGCACAATGATATTCGACAAGGCGATATCAACAATGTCGGGCGTTCCGCCAAAAATGGTGAAAAAGATCCGCGCCAAAACATAGAGAGCTGCCTTGGTAGCAATCGCCGCCAACAAGGTTGATACTGCCGATGGCGCATAGCCATAGGCCGCGGGCAACCATATATGGACTGGGAAAATCGCCGCCTTGACCAGCATACCTGCAACCATAAAGCCAAAACCGACATAAAGCGCGGCCCCGCCAGCGGCATCAGGCAGGCGGCTTGCCATATCGCCCATATTCAATGTGCCAGTGATGGCATAAACAAAACCGACACCAATCACATAAAAGGTCGCGCCAACCGCGCCAATGACAAGATAGTGATAGCCAGCAACAAGCGCCCGACGGTCAGTACCCGCCCCCGTGCCAATCAGAATGACCGAAGCCAAGGCCGAAATTTCAAGGAAAACAAACAAATTGAATGCATCAGCTGTCATCACAAGGCCAAAAAGCCCACCAACGACAAGAAGCCATGCCGCATAGAATTTACCGCTGTCCTTATCGGCAATTTCAATGGCAACAAGACGCCGTGCGGCTAGCGTTGCCAGAAACCCAAGAGCCGACATCACCACCAATGTAAGGCTGGAAGCTGAATCAACGACAAATTCAATGCCCCAAGGTGGTTCCCAATTGCCAAGATGATAGCTAATGCGAACGCCATTTTCGGTCACGGATTGAAGCATCAAGGCGGCAAGAAATGAGATGCCGGTTCCAACAAGCGCCAAAACCCATGCCAAACCGGCAATCGGCAAAACCGCACTAAATGGTGCCAAAAGCAACGGAACCACGACAAGCAATGCTGGTAAATTAGTCAAAATAGCGGCGCCCATCATTCTGCTGCCTCACTTGTCGGACGTTTCGGACGAGCCAGTGATTGGCTAGCTTTGGCGGCAATAATTTCATCTTCTTCGACACTGCCAAAGGCTTCGTTAATCCGCAGAATCAAGGCCAAGCCAAGCGCCGTTGTAGCCACTCCGACAACAATCGCTGTCAGAATCAAAACATGCGGCAATGGGTTTGAATAAAGCGTGTCGGGATTGCCATCAAGAATCGGTGCCGTACCGCCCGCCATCTTGCCAAGCGAAATATAGAAGATAAAAACCGAGGTCTGAAAAATTGACAATCCGATCATCTTTTTTACCAGATTCGCCCTGGCAATCACCATGAAAAGCCCTGTCATCATCAAAATGACAACAATAATATAGTTCCAGCTTCCTGCGAGTTGCTCAATCATTGGCGCGATCCTCAACAAAACCGGCAAAGGCATGAAACAATGCCAGCATGACACTTGTCACCGTCAAGCCAACGCCAAATTCGACAACCAAAATGCCAATATGCTGACCCGAACCAACCGATCCGGTTAGCGCGGTATAATCCAAAAACAGGCCACCCTTGGCCATCGAGACAATGCCAACAGCGCCATAGATGGTGACACCAAGCACCATCATCCAAAGATTAACCCGCGCCGAAATGATTTGACGCCCAGCTTGCAAGCCAAAGACAAGCGCATGCAAAATAAAGGCAGCGGCGATGATCACGCCCGCCTGAAACCCGCCACCAGGGCCAAAATCGCCATGGAATTGAACATAAAGGCCAAACATGATGATTGGGGCAAACAGGATTTTGGCCACAACACGAAAGACAGGATTTTGGTTCATGCCTTTGTCCTCGCTGTCTTGGTTGCCGACTTTGGCTTGTTTGTTTTGGGCTTGGCTGTTTTTGCCGCCACCTTGCGGTTATCCGTTTTGACGCGTTTTGTTCGGGTGGCACCCGCAAGCAACATCAAAACCCCAAGACCGGCGGTAAAGACAACAATCGTCTCGCCAAGCGTGTCAAAGCCGCGATAGCTTGCCAAAACCGTTGTCACAACATTCGGAATGTGAAGCGCACTGCCACTTTCGGCAAGATAGCGCGGGGCAACATGCTGATGCACCGGTGCCATAGCATCACCAAGCGATGGCAAATCCATAACGGCAAAAAGCAATAACGCCCCTGCGCCGATACAAATAACCCCTGCCAAAAGATTGCGATTCTGGCTTGGTTTTTCATCGGCCGGAATATAGGCCATTGCGGCAAGGAACAGCACTGTTGAAATGCCAGCGCCAACCGCCGCCTCGGTAAAAGCAACATCAACCGCATCCAGATTGACGAAAATCGCCGCCGAGGTCAGCGAATAGGCACCTGACATGACGATCACGGCATAAAGGCGTCCAGTGCGAACCACCATCACCGCGATCAGCACCAGCAAAGCCAGCAGAAAAATATCAATGACTAGACCAACCATCATGATTTTCCCTTAGCGGTTTTGGCATTCGATTTCTGGGGTTTTGCTTTCTTCATGGGCGTAGCCTTAACCAAATTCCGCCCAACCGGTTTTACGCCCATTTTATGCGCCACCTGTGCCACCGCATGGGTTGCAATCGGGCTGGTGAAAAACAGAAACACGCCAATTAAAGCTAGTTTAAAGCTGACAAGGCTAAACCCTTGATGAATGATCATGCCAAGGATGATGAAGCTGGCTCCAGCCGTATCAATCATGCCAACCGCATGAATCCGGCAATAGACGTCAGGCAATTTGATCAGGCCAAGGCTGCCAATCAAAAGCGCAATCACGCCAATCACAATCGACAGTCCAGATAGGGCAAGCACAAGCATATCCATTATTTTGCCCCCGTTGAATGATCGCCAAGCGATCCGGTGCTGAAAATTTTCAGGACAGCAAAAGTGCCGATAAAATTCAAAATGGCATAAAGCAGCGCGATGTCGACAAATTCAGGGCGCTCCATGATAAAGCCATGAAGGGCGATCCCCAAAATAACCAAAGTACCAATCGCATTGACCGCTAGAACACGATCAAACGCCGTTGGGCCAAGTGCGGTACGGACAAGCGCCATCACAAGGCAAACCGCACAGGCGGTTATTGCAACAATCATCATCATTTGCCAGATTTTCCCAAACGTCCTGATATGCCCCCTTCAAGTGCGCAATTGCGTTCATCCATATCGCCACTTCTCACATCATCCCCAAATTGCGGATGAAGCGCATGAACCAAAAACCGGCTTGAGCCTGTTTTGGCTTCGTCAATATCAACGGTGACGGTGCCCGGGGTCAAGGTGATCGAATTGGCATAATTGGCAAGGCCGGCCGCGGTCGCCTGATTGGCGGGGACTTCAAAAATTTCAGGATCAGATTCTCCGCGAAGAATGATTTTGGCTGTTGCAATGTTGGATAAAACAATCTCACCAATCAGCCAAACCAAATAGGCTGGCAACCGCGCAAAAAGATGCGTCGGCAGGCCTTCGCGATCAGTCGCGCCAATGCGAAGGCTGAGCCATGTGCAAAGCAAACAACTGATAATACCAAACCCAATTAGCAGGCCATTATAAATGCCTGACATCAGCAACCAGCCAGCCATCAAGGTCGTAAACAAGATCAGGAAACGCATCTGAAATCAAAAACTCTGTATCGTGTATATTTGATGACTACATTAGATGGCTTTTTTTACGGCTTCAATGCTATTTCGGTGACTATATCGTTTCAATCACATGTATTTTTGATTTTAGGCAGTGATGTCTTTTCCAAAAATTGTTGGCAAATGGCTTGTTTTTGACAAGGCCTCAGGCTATGAATCCGACTCTTATATTTTGCTTTGAAACGAATTTTGGGGATAAACCAATGGCTTCATCAACAAACAAACAGCGTCCAGCCCATGTTCCTGAAGAAAATGTCTACACATCACCTCATTGGTTAATGATCGCCGCCTATGCTGTTTCAGCCGTGGCTTTGTTTATGCTAATCAAAAGCGCCGGATAACTTACTCACTCAGGCGGGAACCAAATTCTTGGATGCGCTTTATCAGAAACAGATTCTAGAGCTAGCCAAACAATCCCGCACGCACGAGCTAGACATAAACGCCCCGTTTCAAGCCAGCTGTGATAATCCAACCTGCGGTGATAGGGTAGATATATCCTTTGCACTGAAAGACGACGCCATCAATAATATTGGGATCGAGGTTCGAGGCTGCGCTTTATGCGAGGCTGGCGCTGGTCTAGTTGTGGCGCAATTCGAGGGCCTGCAGCAAAACACAGCCCGCCAGATGACAGCGCAATTCGCCGCATGGATCGGCAAAGAGCAAGACCAAGCTCCGAGTGAAGAAATGGCAAAATTTGAGCCGGTGCGTGATATCCGGAACCGGCACAAATGCGTTCTTTTGGCATTTTATGCTGCCATGCAGGCGCTCGACCAATCATAGCGACGCGCTCTTAAACAAAGGCACAGGCAAAATAAGGGCTTATTCAGGCCTGACTGAAACCTTGTCAAACACCCAAAGACAGGCAAGAAGTGCAAGCGGAAAGCCGATAACGAGTAAAACACCAATATTCGCATTCATGGTTATGATCTCCCAATCAAAATAATGGTCGTTTATTAGGCGGTTCTGCCAATGATGGCAAGGATCAATTAGCCGCTAAGCCAGTTTGTCGAGGATGGCTGTGGCTAAAACCGGCCTGTGTGGCGAAACACGCCTATGGTGCCTCGCAGGTTTCGCCGTCACAGCATGGCATAACATTCATGTGGCAATGCGCACATTGCCCATGACCATGAACCCACACAATATTTTCAGGCCGCCCGCAAGATGGGCATTGCGGCTGCAAGATCGGCCTTGGCTTGGCGTCAGCGGAGTCTGGCGATTGATATTTTATCGGGGGCTGTTTTATCTGGGACAAATCGGTCATTCGGCTCTTGATTGGTGCAAGCGGCGTAAGCTCAGATCATTCCGCAAAATGTCAATCGATGCAAGACCGAACCCAGCCAAACAGTACCTGCCTTGCCAAAGCCAAGACAAATAGCAGCCTGATTGACGCGCAATGACGCGCATCAGAACTAAAATCCAAAATGATGGAAAAAAGCTTTGGCATCCCGTAGGGGATTCGAACCCCTGTTGCCGCCGTGAAAGGGCGGTGTCCTAGGCCTCTAGACGAACGGGACATCATTAAAAGCAAAGCCAATGAAGCTTGTATTAGTCAAAACCACCGACCAAATCAAGCCGCTTTTATCATCAATTTGTGTTTTTCCGCAAAACAGGCAAAACCGGGGTGAAATTCAAGGCTTAGCGTGCAAATGCCAATGGTGGAACGGCGACATCATCAATTTCAAACTGCATGGCATTGCCGCCACGAAACCGGTCGCGCCGCACCCGACCAAGAATATGCAAATAGTGGCCATCGCGGGCATCGGCTACTGCCTGCCCAAGCGGCGTACCGCCTGCCTGAAACGCAATTGCATTTAAGGTGCCGCTGCCATCATCCAACCGGCAGGATAAATGCGCCCCCACCTCACCAACAAATTTTGCCGATTTGATCCGGCAATCGGGAATGACAAATCGCGGCTCAGGATTGCCGCTGCCAAACGGGCCAAGCCGGTCAAGCCAGTCGGCAAGATCAGGCCTGCATCCAGCAACGCTTAACAAACCACTGGCTTTATGCAGTGTTTGCGGGATCACCCCATTTAGATCAGCCATCAGCCGGTCATTCAGAAATTGCTGTAGCTCGTCAATTTTATCAGCCCTGACGGTAAAGCCTGCGGCCATATCATGCCCGCCACCACCTTCTAGAATTCCGGCCTGATGCGCGGCGATAATGGCGTTGCCAAGCCGAAAACCAGCGATGCTGCGCCCCGATCCTTTGCCAATGCCATCATCATTCATGGCAATCACCAAAGCAGGCTTGCCAAAACGTTCGCGAACCCTGCCCGCAACAATGCCAATCACGCCTTCATGCCAAGATGGGTCATGCATGATCAAAACTGGATGGTTTATTTCGGCAGCCCGATCAATGGCGGCAATGCGGATGCCTTCTTCAATCTGCTTGCGCTCGCGGTTCATTTCATCAAGCCGAAGCGCCAGACCAGCCGCCTCGTCACTATTATTGCAGGCAAGCAGCTTTACCCCAAGGCCAGATCCGCCAATCCGGCCAGCGGCATTGATTCGCGGGCCAAGCAAAAAGCCAAACGCATAAACATTAGGTGCTGCGTTCATGCCGGCAACATCGGCAAGCTTGGTCAGCCCGGGATGACGACGTTCGGCCATCACCTTTAGCCCTTGGCGGACAAAAGCACGGTTTAATCCAACCAGCGGCACCACATCACAAACAGTGGCCAGCGCAACAATATCAAGATAGCCCATCAAATCAGGCGGGGTGCGGCCTTCGGCAAAATGGCCGCGTTCACGCAATTCGCGAACCATGCCAACAAGCACGATAAAAACAACACCCGCGGCACAAAGATAGCCATATTGCCCATCTTCATCTAGCCGGTTGGGATTCACCACCGATTGTGCGCGCGGCAATTCAGGGCCGGCGATATGATGGTCGATCACAATGACATCAAGCCCTATTTCGGCCACTGCCGCCAATGGCGCATGCGCCGTGATGCCGCAATCGACCGTCACCAATAGCTGTGCGCCTTTTTCCTTTAAGGCAAGCAAAGCGGCCGTATTCGGGCCATAGCCCTCGGTAAAGCGGTCAGGAATATGGACATCACAAGCCACATCAAGATCGCGCATCACCGAAATCAGCAGCGCCGCCGCCGCTGCACCATCAACATCATAATCACCAAGAACACCAATTGGGGTTTTGCTCATAACCGCATCGGCTAGTCGCTTGGCCGCCTTGTCCAGATCTTTGAATCTTGACGGGTTGGGCAGTAAATCGCGGATTTTCGGATCAACGTAATGCGGTGCAGTTTCGGCCGTTAAGCCAATACCAGCCATGATGCGTGCCAAGGGAATGGGTAGATCGTCAAAAACATCCATCAAGGCGGCGGCAACCCGGTCCTTATTCGGCCCAGATAATTGCGTTGACGCCCCGATCCAACGGGCGCCGCTTGTCGAATGGGTTATGCCAAGGAAAGCGTCCTCAGCCATTACCCCTCCAAATCTGCCAGCAAGATTGGCATAGCAACCGGCTTAGCTTTGACAATCGGCAAATCTTCCATCTCGTCCAAAGCCTTTTTCAGGCTGGCAACGGGGGTTTCATGCGTTGTCATGACAAGCGCCACAACATCACCCGGTGCGCGTCCTTGTTGCAGCAAGCCTTCAATCGAAATATCGTGCTTTTGCAAAATCGCGGTTACGGTCGCCAAAACGCCCGGCTGATCAACAACCATCAAACGCACATAAAATGGTTTATCAGGCCCTGCCTCGTTTTTCACCGCGCTGGAATCGGCAAGCTGGCTTACTGGCTTGCCAAAAGCAAGCCCACCTCGACCAGCGGCAATATCAATCAAATCAGACAAAACCGCCGATGAGGTTGCACCGCCCCCTGCCCCCGGACCAACGGCCAGAACGCTCCCAACCGGCGTGCCATGAAATTCAACAGCATTCAAAACACCATTGACCTTGGCAAGCTGGCTGCTAAGGGGCAGTAAACAGGTTTGCATGCGCGGCATTAATCCGGGCTCGGCAACGCCGACAAGTTTAATGCGAAAGCCCAATTGATTGGCATAGGCAAAATCAACCGACGACACATCGCGGATACCTTGGATCGACACTGCGTTAAAATCAGGCTGATGCCCAAACGCAATGGCGGCCAAAATGGTCAATTTATGCGCGGCATCAATGCCATCAACATCAAAGCTTGGCTCGGCTTCGGCATAGCCAAGACGTTGCGCGTCAGCCAGCACTTCGTCAAAATCGCGCCCCGTTGTTTCCATTGTGGATAGGATATAATTGCACGTCCCGTTTAAAATACCGGCAACGCGGTTAATCTGGTTTCCGGCAAGCCCTTCGCGAAGCGTTTTTACCGCCGGAATGCCGCCAGCAACCGCCGCTTCAAACATAAGATGCGCGTTATTGGCCTCGGCAAGCGTGGCAAGTTCGGTTCCATGATGCGCGATCATCGCTTTATTGGCCGTGACGAAATGTTTTCCTGACGACAGTGATGCGCGGGCAAGATCCAATGCTACACCTTCGCTGCCGCCAATCATTTCAACAATAACGTCAACATCGTCACGCGTGGCAAGCTGGGCTGCATCATCATACCAGTCAATGCCGTCAAGCGAAAAGGCACGGTCAGCCGACCGGTCGCGCGCGCTAACGGCAACAATGTCAAACGATTGCCCTGCAGCGATCGCCAAATCACCATGCCGATTGATTAGCTGGCGGGCAACTTCAGATCCAACGACCCCAAGGCCAGCGATTGCAATTTTTAAACCGGACTTTGCTTTTGTCATCACAAATTCACTTTTTCACAAATTTTCGTTTCTGCCAGCAATAAGCGGCTTTGCAATGGTGTAACCATTTGCCCGATTTCTGGCAAGGCTCCTGCCGGTCATTCCCACAGATTCACCATGTTTTCTTGGCTTACAGATTGGTTGCGCTTCGCGCCGCCTGATCATAAAGGCCCGATAACACCCGTAAATGACGCGCCACCTCACCAAGCTCGGCGCCACTGCCGCTATCAAAAGGTATAAAGCCATCGACAAGGCAGGCCTCGCGAACCGCGCGATAACGAAGGCATAAATCAATGCCCGAATCTGTTGTGGCGTAAAGCACTTCCTTGCCATGTTTTTCGCTGCTGACAAGACCAGCCTTGATCAATTTTTTTAGCGCATAATTGACCGTATGGCTGTCATCAACATTCAATTTGAAACAAATATCGGCCAGCTTTTTAGGGCGCGCCCGATGATTGACCGAATGAAGACATAAAATATCAAGAACATTAAGGTCGGTGCCGCCACTAACGCTTATGCCAGCCTCGGCAACCGCGGTTGCCATTGCTTTTACCATCCATTTGCCAAAGGCGTTCCACGCGACAATTAGGCCATATTCGACCTCGCTTAATTCAGCCGCCTTTTCCGAAACCAAATGCGATGACGAAACAATCCTTTTGGCATCAGCGGTTTTAGACTTTTCTTGTGCCATCAAATCTCCTTTCGTCATGTGCGGTTTGGTTGCAAAAGCGGTTATTTTGCCGGCTTGTCACCTTTGCCAAAACCGCCACCACCAGGCGTTTCAATGACGAAAACATCACCAACCCCCATTTTGCGAATATCGGTTGCGGTTAAGGTTTCGGTCGTGCCATCGGTTCGTTCAACCCAATTGCGCCCAAGCGCCGCCTCGCCGCCGCCATCCATGCCGTAAGGCGGGATAATACGGTGATTGGCAAGAATCACCGCTTCCATTTCCTCAAGAAAGCGCAACCGGCGGCGAACACCATTGCCGCCATTATGCCGGCCAATCCCACCCGACCCATGCCTGATCTCAAAGCTTTCCAGCAAAACCGGATAACGCCATTCCAAAATCTCAGGATCGGTCAAACGGCTGTTGGTCATATGGGTATGAACCGCGTCGGTTCCGTCAAAATCTGGCCCTGCGCCTGATCCACCGCACAAGGTTTCGTAATATTGATAGGTTGCGTTCCCATAAAAGAAATTATTCATCGTGCCTTGCGCTGCGGCCATGACACCAAGCGCGCCATAAAGCGTGTCAGTGACAATCTGCGAGGTTTCAACATTGCCGGCAATGACCGCCGCAGGATATTGCGCTTTTAACATACAGTCATCGGGAAGAATAATCTGAACCGGCTTTAAACAGCCTTCATTCATGGGAATATTATCGGCCACTAAGGTTCTAAAAACATATAAAACCGCAGCACGACAAACAGCAGCAGGCGCGTTGAAATTATTCGCACCCTGCTTGCTTGTGCCGGTAAAATCAACAATTGCCGACCGGCCAGTTTTATTGATTGAAATCGTGACCTTGACCTGTTGTCCATTATCCATCGGATAGGTAAAGCTGCCATCTTTGAGAACATCAATGACGCGGCGAACCGATTCTTCGGCATTATCCTGAACATGGCTCATATAGGCGATAACCGTTGCCAGCCCGTAATGCGTGACCATTTTGTGAAGTTCACGAACGCCCTTTTCATTGGCCGCTAGCTGGGCGCGAAGATCGGCGATATTTTGATCCGTATTGCGCGCTGGATATTTTGCCGAATCCAAAATGGCGCGCATTTCTGTTTCGCGATAGTTTCCTCCATCGACAAGCTTGAAATTATCGATCAAAACGCCTTCTTCTTCGATATGTTTTGAATCTGGCGGTGCCGAACCCGGCGTGCGGCCGCCAACATCGGGGTGATGCCCGCGCGAGGCAACAAAGAACAGGATATCCTTGCCAGAATCGTCAAAGACCGGCGTGATAATTGTGATATCGGGAAGATGCGTTCCGCCATTATAGGGGTTATTCAGAACAAAGGCGTCGCCAGCATTAATATTGCCCTGATTACCGCGGATAACGGCGCGAACTGATTCACCCATTGATCCAAGATGAACCGGCATATGCGGGGCATTGGCGATCAACGCACCCGCCGGATCAAAAATGGCGCAAGAGAAATCCAGCCTTTCTTTGACATTGACCGAAAGGGCAGTGTTTTGCAGCGTATAGCCCATCTGTTCGGCAATCGACATAAACAGATTGTTGAACACTTCCAGCATCACTGGGTCGCAATTTGTGCCAATCGCCACCCGCGGTGCAACAGCCACAACACGCCGAACGACAAGATTGCCAATCGCGGTCATTTCGGCCTGCCACCCAGGTTCGATCACATTGGTTCCGGTGGCTTCGGTGATCAGGGCTGGCCCCATAATTCGTTGCCCTGCGGCGATTGTGCTGCGGGCATAGACCGGTGCCGTCACAAATTGGCCATCCATATAGCATTGAACATGATCCAGAATATCCAGCGGCGCGTCAGGGGCGGCGGTAACGCTGGTTTCAACATCGAAATTCCGGCCAATTGACTCGACCGAAATCGTGGCGGCAACAAGTGCCTTATCCGGCATCAAAAAGCCAAAACGTGATTGATAGGCAGCCTCAAAATCAGCAATCATCGCCGCAATCGAACCAAACGGCACGGCAAGTGCGGTATCCGACCCGTCATAGCGAAGATGAACATAACGATTTGTTTCAATGCGCGCGCTGGCAATATCCTGACCCGCAAGTTCAGCCTCGCTTTGCGTGGCGAGATCATCAAGCTCGCTTTGCAGCCTTGGCGTCAGATTTTCATTAAATCCAGCTTCAAGCGTGCGTTCGCGAAGCGCCGTCACATCGGCCAGCCCCATGCCATAGGCCGATAAAACACCAGCAAATGGATGAATCAAAACCGTTTTCATGCCCAAAACATCGGCAATCAAACAGGCATGCTGGCCACCTGCCCCGCCAAAACATTGAAGCGCATATTCAGTGACATCATAACCGCGCTGAACCGAAATTTTCTTGATCGCATTGGCCATATTTTCAACCGCAATGCGCAAAAAGCCGCTGGCAATTTCTTCTTCGCTTCGTTTGATACCGGTTTCCGCTTCAACCTGTGCCGCCAGCGCGGCAAAACCGGCGCGTACCGGTGCCACGTCAAGCGCCTCATCCTGATTGGAGCCAAAAACATGCGGGAAATATTGTGGCTGTAGCTTGCCAAGCATGGCGTTGCAATCGGTCACGGCAAGCGGGCCACCCCGGCGATAGCAAGCAGGCCCGGGATTGGCACCAGCGCTTTCCGGCCCGACTTGGAACCGGCCATGTTCAAACCGGCAAATTGACCCACCACCAGCGGCAACCGTATGAATCAGCAGCATTGGCGCGTGAATCCGCACGCCAGCAACAACCGTGTCAAACACGCGTTCATAGGCATTTTCATAATGCGCAACATCGGTTGAGGTGCCGCCCATATCAAAGGTGATAACCTTGTCAAACCCGGCCTGTTTGGCGGTTTTCACCGCGCCAACAATGCCACCAGCAGGGCCTGAAAGAATGGCATCCTTGCCCTGAAACAGGCTGGCATCAGTCAGGCCGCCATTTGATTGCATCAATTGCAGCTTGGTGCCTTTGGATTGGTCAATATCGCGGGCAAGACGGTCGATATAACGCCGCAAAATTGGCGATAGATAAGCATCGGCAACGGTGGTGTCGCCACGCCCAACAAATTTAATCATCGGGCTGGTGCCATGGCTTGTTGAAATTTGCGTAAAGCCAATTTCGCGGGCGCGTTCGGCAATTGCCAATTCATGCGCTGGCACGCGGTAGCCATGCATCAAAACAATGGCAATGGCGCGGATGCCATCATCAAAGGCGGCCTGCAGTCGTGGCGTTAAATCATCAAGATCAAGCGGCGTAATAATCTGGTCACGCGCATCAACGCGTTCGATCACCTCTTCAATGCGGTCATACAGCATTTCAGGAAGAATGATTTCCTTGTCAAACAGGCGTGGCCGTGCCTGATAGGCAATGCGAAGCTGGTCACGAAACCCTTTTGTCACAACAAGCAGGGTTTTATCGCCCTTGCGCTCGAGAAGCGCGTTTGTCGCCACGGTTGTTCCCATTTTTACCGCATCAATGGCATCGGCTGGCAAAGGCGCATCTTTGGCGATATGCATCAGATCGCGCATGCCCTGCAAAGCGGCATCTTCATAGGCTTCGGGATTTTCGGACAGTAATTTATGCGTTAGCAAATCACCATCGGGCGTCCGCGCGACAAGATCGGTAAAGGTGCCGCCACGATCAACCCAGAATTGCCATCCTGATTTATCATTGGTTTTGCTGTTTTTATTGAGGTCGGGCTTGGCCATTTGTCGTCATCCGTGAAACAAGAGTGATGAAACAACGTTTAGAAATTATCAACAAAATGTCAATGTTAGAATGATCAGCAATCTGTATGATCGGCGACAAGGCTCATGCTGACCCCGTCATTAATATCAGTCGTCAGATAGTCACGAATATTAATTTCATCAAAACAGCGAATATTGACGCCATAAACGCTTGGGTCACTTCGCCAGACATGATGCGTGTAAATCCCGCAAATCTTGCAGAAATAATGTTTGGCAATCGCCGGTAATGCTTCTTGGAAGAGGAAATAACTCATCAAACAAGTCTTCTATCTCTTGGTTAGTGCTAAGCTCCGACGACATTCTTGCCTCCTTTAAACGTCTTGGCGATACCGATACTTGCAAACGCCAATTAGATAAAACAAATGCGAGAACAATCACTAGCACAATCGTACAGCTAAGAACCAAAGACCAATTTCATGAGCGGCATATTTCGTATTTTTTGGAAAGCAACTCGCAAGCAAACCCTTCGATAAGCAACAAAAAAGGGCTGCAAAATTATGCAACCCCTTGTATTTGTTTTTTTAGCAAAAAATACTAACGCTTTGAGAACTGGAAACTACGGCGGGCTTTCGCCTTACCATATTTCTTACGCTCAACAACACGTGAGTCACGTGTCAGGAATCCGCCAGCTTTCAAAACTGGACGGAGACCCGGCTCAAACAGGGTTAGCGCGCGGCTGATGCCATGACGAACCGCACCGGCCTGACCAGATAGGCCACCACCACGAACGGTTGCAATCACATCAAATTCGCCAGTGCGCTCGGTTGCATCAAATGGCTGTGCCAAAATCATCTGCAAAACAGGGCGGGCAAAATAAACCTCAACCTTGCGGCCATTGATTGTGACCTGACCTGTGCCGCGCTTTACCCATACGCGGGCAGCGGCATCTTTCCGGCGACCTGTTGCATATGAACGGCCAAGATTGTCGATTTTCGGCTCAGCCGGTGCTGCTGGAGCCTCGGCAACAGGTGCGTCTGCACTCATTGCCCCTAATGCTGCCATACCTTCGGCCTGTGTATCTGTGTTTTGTGTATCTTCGGCCATGACTACCTCACATTCTTTGAGTTCATGCTAGCAATATCCAGCGCGACCGGCTGTTGTGCTTCATGCGGGTGGCTTGGGCCTGCATAGATATGCAGGTTACGCATTGCTTGACGGCCAAGCGGTCCGCGCGGAATCATGCGCTCAACAGCTTTTTCAATCACGCGGGTTGGAAAGCGACCGTCAAGAATCTTGTCGGCAGTCCGCTCTTTAATGCCGCCCGGATGGCCTGTATGCCAATAATAGGTCTTGGCGCTACGCTTGTTACCGGTCAAATGCACCTTTTCAGCATTGACGATGATGATGTGATCACCGCAATCCATATTTGGTGTGTAGGTTGGCTTGTGCTTTCCGCGTACGCGCATGGCAACAAGCGAAGCAAGACGCCCAAGAACGAGATCGGCTGCGTCAATGACGAACCAGTTTTTCTCGATGTCTTTTGGCGTTGCAACATAGGTCCTTGGCAAAGGCATGTTATCATCTCCAGTAAAAAATGAGCCTGCATGACACAGTAGGCTGTGCATCACAGGCTGTCGTGTTAGGGTTTATAGGTAGTTTCGACGATAGCGTCAAATATTATTTTTGTGCAAAAAAAGGAAATACCTCATGTTTACAATTGGTTATTTATGAGGTATTATTTTACCACATTTTTTTCCGTTGTTTTTTCGCGTCTTACAGCCCCTCGCCAACTGCTTTTGCCCCGCGGCGTTGATTGAGACCATCGCAAGCTTGGCAGCTTTGGCAAAAGCCTGTAAGAAAGTGACCTAATTAAAAAAAGTGATATGAACTCTTCTTATCGCTAACTTGCTGGAAAAAGGGCATTACCTTGTTCGTTCTGATAGATAATTACGACAGCTTCACATGGAATTTGTGGCATTTTCTGTCTGATCTTGGGGCCGAGGTCGATATTCTGCGCAATGACGCAATGTCGGCTGACAGAGTGATTGCCCGCGATCTAGAAGGGATTATCATTTCACCCGGCCCG